>JAYTJD010000058.1:0-4432 GCA_043731405.1 Candidatus Altimarinota bacterium | reverse complement strand
AGAGATGGTTGCAGATTAGACTTTCTTTTTCTTTGGTTTTGCTATAGGAAGTGCATTGAGTGTCAGCCTCACTACCCGAGCGAGTTCTTCTCTGTCCTCGAGCCACTCAGCATTCACCTGTGCAGTATTCTTGGATCCTGGATATGCCTTGGTCTCAGTATCTTCGAAGAGCTCTGTTGTCTCAGGAGTCGTCTTAAGAAAAAGAGTACCGTCACATACAAGCCCGAATATCCGTCACTGCGAGTATACGCAATACTCTCCCATCATTGGCTTCCAAGTAACTTCAGGAACAAGTGACAGGCAATCAGTGAGATGTTCGAGAGTGGATCTAGAGGTGGACATACTATAAGGTCTTATTTGCTACGGTTCGAGAAGTATTATTTGTAGTGAGAGCGTATCTCAAATAGTAAATAAAAACCAATCAAAACTCCAATGAGAGATCATCCGGAGAATGTACTCCCAAATATAGAAATAATAATCCCAATAGCGGATATAATCTGTGACCAGAATAACTTGTCCCACCCTGACTTGAGTCCTTCCTTGAGTCCTGAATATGCCCAGAGTGCGAGTCCAGCCGATGCGAGACCGATGAGTACATGGATCACTATCCAGATAGATGCTCCGAGGGTCACTATCGTTAGGAGCACTCATAGTCATCCAAGAGCCAATAGCGAGACAATGCCAAGAATTCCAAAAATCAAGGCGAGCCATGGAGCTAGAGTAATGAGTATATCCCTGATATTCTGAGGGAGATGAGGAGCTTTCGTAAATACGTCAACCAGCTGATTTTCGAACACCCCAACCTGTTGTTGTATGTTGCTCATATTCATTGAGATTAGTATATAGAGATGCTCATTATATCCTTTCAGATCTTGATTTCAAGCATATCTCTTGATAATATGCGATTATGTAATCGTGTTCTCAATTAAGATAATTGAATGGGTGTTATTTGGTATCAAAAATATAAACGAGTCGTTTGATTGCAACAAATCCATACGCCCAGAGAAATGGGAGCCAGAGAGGCATGAGTCCAAAGAGACTATTTCTCAGGAATATCTCAACCCCAGTCGATATGAATATGGATTCAGATATCAGCATGAAGAAGAATCCGAGGAGATAAAAAATCCCATCATTTTTCTCACGATGTATCACGAGTGATATGCTAGATATAGCGATATATACTCCAGTGAGAACATAGTCATCTCACACGAGTGGGATGAGTCCGATCATGAGGAGTATTGGTAGAGCATTGATGAGGATGAGCTTGATTTTCTTCATAAGTATGAAAGATTACAGTATTACTTCCTCCTCTTCTATCTCCTCGCCCACGAATCCATCGTGTTGGAGATCGACCATCTCTCTATATTCTGGAGAGAGCCGATACAGTACTCTATGACTTCACTTCGCCACTATACGTCATTGCTCCATGAGATAGATCGTATCTGCACTCATGATCGTCGAGAGGCGATGAGCGATAATGATCGATGTGCGTCACTCCATCAGGTGGTCGAACGCTCACTGTACGAGTTTCTCAGTCTTGGTATCGAGTGCACTCGTAGCCTCATCGAGGATCAGGATCTCAGGGTTCGCGAGTATCGCTCTGGCTATAGCTATACGCTGTTTTTCTCCGCCAGATAGCTTGAGTCCACGCTCTCCGACTTGTGTCTCCCATTTGTCTGGAAGCGACTCGATGAAGTCCAGGATATTGGCCTCTCTACATGCCTTCTCTATATCTGTCTGCGTGATACCATCTCTGACATATTCGAGATTGTGCTGGATCGTCTCGTTGAATAGAGTAGTATCTTGAAATACCGCTGCGAACTTGTTCCTGTATGAGTCGAGAGTGAACTCATATATATCAACACCATCGATGAGTATTCTTCATTGGCTCGGCTCGTAGAACCGCATGAGCAACTGGATGATTGTCGATTTGCCACTACCAGTATGTCCTATGAGAGCGATTCGTTCTCACTTTTTTATCGTGAAATCTATCTCTGATAGTACCTCTCGTTTGCTCGATGGGTATGAGAATGAGAGATTCTGGAATGCGATAGTATCTGATACTCATGAGAGTATTACTCCTCACTCATCCGTTTCACTCTCCATAGCAAATAGTTCCTTAGCTTTTTCATAGTAGGCTATATCTCTCATACTACTCTGGATAACGCTAAATAGCTCCATAACCGGAGAATAGATACGATCGGTAAACGCGATAAAAAAGAAAAAAGTGGCATAGTCAGTCTGTCCAGTATAGAGGAGAATACCTCCTCATGATACGGTGATCAGTTTTGCTATGATGGTGAAAAATCTCCCGAAAGCATTGAATTGGCTCCAGTTTTTCCGTACGCCATATTGTGCATCGTTGCCGGATTGCATGCGTTCTCTCATGAGCGAGTGCTCGGAGTCAATACGACCGAATATCCGTATCACAGGGAGATTGATGATCCCATCAACGAGACGATCATACATACGATCCCAGGCTTTGTTGGCAACTTTCTGATTCTTGTGTGCGGTATTGCCGAGGGCGAATACGCCGATAGCTCCTATCGGCAGGAATGCGAGACAAATCAATGTAAAAATCGGATCGATATAGAGTCCAGATACGAGCAATATGATGAACACGAATACCTGAGGCAATACTGTGAGGATGAAGTTATCAGCGACAGCCCATACCGCTTCAGCAGATCTATCTACGATTTTTTGTTTTTCTCACGCCTGGATATTGCGATGATACTCGATTGGCAGTCATTGCATCTTGTACATGATCTTCATCATGTAGTCCCCCCAGTCCTTCATGGCTTTTTGCAGGAGTCTCATGCCATAGAGGTATCTGGTAATGATGGTGACCGCTCAGAAAACAAGCCAAATACCAATAATCTGAAAAAGCATAGGGAGTCACTCTCGCTTTTCTATGCTGCCGATGAGCCACTTGTAGAAATACGGTTCGCTCGATATACATATTACCAATATGAATAGTAGGAAGCTGATCATCTTCCAGTCTTTTTTTACAGTTTGGAGATGAGCTGCCATCTCGAGGAGTGTAGAAAATGAGAATCTCCTTCTTGTTATATCATCGTTTGTTTTAGACATATTGTTGTATGGTTTGTTTGAATTGATCTAGATTTTTTTGTTCGAGGATGATGTGACCCATTTTCTGATATTCGAGGGCGTTGTAGTGCTGATGATTGTTTGCTGAATAGGGAAGTGGTATGATGACTAGTCGGACGGTAGACTGGGCGGACGGTAGATTGCTAGAAAATGCCGTGAGCTCTGCAAGTGTGGTTGCACTTCATCTGGTGATAGCAAGGTCCATACCTAGTATGAGAGCGGCAATATCTGATTGTGAGATCCAGACGAGCGCTTGGCAATCAGGGATTTTTTCGAATTCACCTTTCATACCACTGTTGAGTTTTCCGAGGGCTATGATCCACTCATATTTACTACTTCATCAGAATTCTGTTATGATTTTCTCGAATATTGTCCGAGATCACTGACTCCCACAGATCACGAGGATATGGGGCTTGGTGGTTTTCCAGTGTATTTTTGTACCTTGTATCTTGTCTTTTTTATTTTCAAATACAGGATCAAGAATTTGTCCTATTACTTCACATTTTTTTGGATCAAAGTATATTCTCGCAGATTCAAATCCGAGAAATATTTTCGTTGCAATTTTCCCGAGTATTCGATTTGATCTCCCTGGGATAGTGTCTGACTCATGTACATGGACGGGGATCTGTAGTGACCATGCTGCGAGTCCGATTGCTACCGATCCAGGTCATCACTTTGAGAATACTGTTATATTTGCTTTTTTTATTTTCAGTCCTCCTAGTATATTCCTCGCTTTCCAGAATCCTCGTATGAGAAAAAATGGATACAGGAGCGATTGCCATGATCTGGTTGTTGCGAGCTTGAGTGTTGGGATTGACTGGAATGCTATATTTTCTATTTTTGCTGTTTTCTCCTCTTGAGAATTATCTCATCCTATCCAGACATTTTCATAAGCTGCATTATCGAGCGAGTGTGCCAATGATACAATAGGCTGGATATGCCCGCCAGTTCCTCCGCCGACGAGAACTATCTTAGTGTATTTTGAGAGTGTTTCTGTGAGTTTAGTATGCATTGTGATTGTTTCTATTCCTCGTCACCACTGTCGATAATCCGCTCGAGCATCTCGATGACAAAGTCCCAAGTCTCGATATTCGGCTTCATAGTGATGATGTCATCTGCATCGAACCACTGGTACTCTGATATCTCTGCGGATTGTACTGTGAGGGTCTGCGTCGCTGGTACATCTGTTTCCATGAGAAATATCGACTCAGAGCGAGACTTATCCTTTCATTCTTTATTGGTGTAGTTCAACTCGTATGTTGCTATTGGTAGGGGATAGTGGACGAGTTTCTTTCACTTGTGCCGGAGGATCTCATCGCGATCT
>JAYTJD010000057.1:0-1754 GCA_043731405.1 Candidatus Altimarinota bacterium | reverse complement strand
CTCGATTTCTCTTTTTATAATCTGATCCCCACATACGCAGAGCTAGAGTCACATATACGGGCTGGGGTGATCTCTGCATACGACTTCTGTCGAGTTGCATTCGGTGGAGAAAAATGAACCGACTACCAGACACGATACCAATCCATCCTATCAAACAATCATACTACCAAACTACCAAACTCTCCGTACTTCGCCCCAACATGGATCACCTGACTCCCAGTGGTGAATCTCATCACACTCCCATCTCTCTGGCAGGCCAAATATCGAGAATACACGCCACTCATACTCCAGTGACTCGCACTCACGATCATAGCGATCATCATCATCTCTGTCTATGGACTCAGCTCTCAGATGGGACTCTATCTCCTGTTCCCGATCATCAGTCTCATGGTAGGATCTCGGGCCAATACGAGTACACGAGCACCTATTACAAGTATTGTGGTAGATCTCTATCAGCTATTCACACGAGGACAGGCGAAGGTAGCAGAGATCAAGCAAAATGGAGAGGAGCAGGTAGGATTCAAATATAATATCTCTGAGGAAAATAAGTAAATTACACTATGGCAAATATAAACACCAGCGATATTGACGATACTCCCAAATATACTAAACGGCCATACCAACGAGCGGCTATCAATACTCTTGTCCGACATACTGGATGATTGGTCCGTGGATCCCTTGATCTAGAAACAGAGCAAAACTTTCCATCTGCTATCCTGATGGAGATGGCGACAGGAAGTGGTAAAACCTATACTACTGGAGAAATCCTCGAGAAGATCATCGAGACTCGCAATAGACTCAATTGTAGATACAATACCTGAGCATTCGAGTGACTCAATGTACTCGTTCTCACGAATCGTATCGATGGAGTCAACCAGTTTCGTGATGATCTATTTCATGGGAAATCTGGAGAAAAATCCAGAGATCCGATCCTCTCAGAATCACTCAGAAACAATAGTCGAATCCGTACCTTCCACTCCAGATGAGACAATCTCGATGATATAGATCCGAGATTTTTCACCCGTGATGAATCTGACGAAGTAGAGAATCTCGCATGAGAATCCACTCAGACGCCTGATACATTTTATTTTGCTACATTTCAGACTGCTATACTCAAGGATCTCGCAACCAAGCTCACACACATCGATATCATCATCATCGATGAGGCTCACAATGTGATACCGGGTAGTGACTACGATATGTTGCTCTGAGAACTGGCACTCAAGGGACGAGACAATATCGCTCCGATGATAGTAGCTCTCACTGCCACACCGACCAATCTCACCAAGGAGCTCTTCGGTGAGCCAGGATACCGATTCGGACTCGCTGAGTACCTCGCCAGTGGCTATGCACCTGGAGTATCATACCACCTCGTGACTGCCACCACAGCCCCAGAAGATGCGATCAAATCTCTCCAAAATCAGGTAGAATTCGCCAAGAATTGCCCAGACTCCTTGACCAAGAGGCAACTCGTATGAGATATCAAAAGAGAATTCGAAGCGATCATGGCGTCATATCCAGATATGGGGTGACTCGTATCAGATCTCATAGATCAGCGAATTGGGGGTGACCCAGAGACAGTCGGACAGACGATCATATTCGTGAACCATACTACAGAGGCTGATGCGGTAGCCGAGACTATCAATCAACAATATGGTAGAGAGGTCGCCACCGCGTATCACTCGTACAACGATCAGCGGAAAACCGTCTCCTGGTCAGATCAGTGAAAAACCTGACTCGATCGATTGGCTCAT
>JAYTJD010000056.1:0-4455 GCA_043731405.1 Candidatus Altimarinota bacterium | reverse complement strand
TCCGAAACATCATAAAGTCAAAATACATGCAAACCCTCGGTGGACATACGGTCAATATTCTCTCCCCATATAACGAAGATCTCTACGAGATTCTCCTTGCCAATCGTCGTCTCGATCCTGCTGATTTGGTCTCATTTTTTGACCCGCAGATATCCGATCTCCATGATCCCTACCTGATGCCTGATATGGACAAAGCCGTCAAAAGAATACTAATCGCCAGAGAACAAAAAGAACGAATCGTCATATTCGGTGACTATGATGTCGACGGAGTATCATCGACGGCTATACTGGTCAGGTTTCTCACCGAGATCGGATGTCTCGTCTCCTATCGTCTGCCTCACCGAGTCCATGATGGATACGGGTTGAAGTCATATTTTTTCGATGAGCTCCAGGCAAAATGAGTCACCCTCGTGATCACCGTCGACTGTGGAACCCGGGATGTCGAGCCGATCCGTCATGCGGCGTCACTCGGGATCGATGTGATCGTCACGGATCATCATGCTGTCCCTGACGAGATCCCTGCAGAAGTGGTTGCCATAGTAAACCCAAAACGGAAGGATAGCCAGTATCCATTTCATGGACTCGCTGGTGCTGGAGTCGCATTCAAGTTGCTTCACTGAGTACTCATATGAATGTGAGCTCAGGATATCAATAGTACACTCACCCGCTATATCGACTTCGCATCACTCGGGACGGTGGCAGACTGTATGCCGATCGTGTGAGAGAACCGTGTCATCACAACACTCGGACTCAGACAGATGCAAAAGTCAGAATCAGCGGGACTCAGGCAGTTCCTGGAGTGACGAGAATCAGTCGATGGCAATGCTGATATCATCGGATTCCAGATCGGGCCTCGGATCAATGCAGCCTGAAGAATGGATACACCTCTCACCGCACTTCGCTGGCTCCTCGCAGGCGAGTGACGCACTGATGAGTTTTTCGGAGAACTCGAACACCTCAACGAGACGAGGAAGTGAACGACCGAGACACAATACAAGAGAGCCATCGAGAATGTAGATACAACTCGTCCTATTTTATTTTTTGATGCAGCGGACCTGGATCATGGGATCATCGGACTCGTCGCAGGTCGCCTGACTGAGCTCTACAACAAGCCGAGTATCGTGATGAAAAATGGACACGATCACCCACTCACGAGTCGGAAATGAGATACAGTCGCTATAGATACCACTGCAAATGTGAACGAATGAAAAGAACTCTCCATAGGATCTTGTCGAGCTCCCGAGTGGTGTAATCTGATCGAGCTCCTCGATGAGTGCAAGCATTTTTTTGTCAGATATGGTGGACATCGTCAGGCTGCAGGGTTCACGATCGAGACGGAGCGAATCCCTGCTTTCAAGGAGGCAATGTGGCAAGCGATCTCGAGAGCTCACGATGTCGCCAATCTCCCGAAAAAAATCCTCAATATCGAGTGTGCCCTCCCCCATCATGAGATCTCCGTCAGCACTTTGGTATCTATCGACCGATTCCGACCGTATGGTATCGGCAATCCTCGTCCCCTCTGGCTCCTCGAGAATGTGACGATCGCAAATACCAAACCCCTCGGACAAGAGGAAAAACACCTATCCATATCTATAGCAGAAAAGCCAGAACTCAAGCTCCTCCTCTGGAATGCGGCCGACAAAAAACCCCACCTCGGAGTGGGGAATATCGTCTCACTCATCATCGAGATCGATCGCAATGAATGGAAAGGGAAAGTGAGTGTGCAGGTAGTGGTGAGGGATATCGTTGTTTAAAATATAAAATATATGTGTGAAATTTTTCTCTGTGATTGCCCTGCACATTTTCCATTTTCATTAGCACGACATACATGGTTTGTATGCCAAAAATGAAAAAAATATGATAGATATGAGATTCTCTGGGAGAAGGACGAAGGGAGTCATCTTCATAAAAATAATCTGGAACCATTTGAGTGAATTAGCTATTTACCATATTGTTGAAAAAAATTTTTCTCAAAATGAAGAATCTTAGCAAAAGTTGACTGAAATCTTGCAAACGAGATGAGAAAATTGTTAGAATCTTCGGTAGAGACATATCCATGTAAAGGAGAGTATAAAATCCTCTGACCTAATAGTAATAGCTATACAGCTTGGATATTATCTCAGTTTCCTGATTTTCCTTACAATCTCTGAGTAACCTATATAGGAAAAAACTTTATTCTTTAAGAAATTACATGAACAATACTATCACCTGGTCTGAGTTCGAATCCGTAGAGCTCCGAGTCGGCACCATCATCCGAACAGAGGAATATCCAGAAGCGAGGAAACCCGCATACAAGATATGGGTGGATTTCGGATCTGAGATCGGGATCAAGCAATCGAGTGCACAGATCACAGTGCACTATACTCGTGAAGAACTCGTGGGCAAGCAGATCATCGGAGTGATGAACTTCCCCGTCAAACAAATCGGCAAGTTCATGAGTGAGTTCCTATGTACTGGATTCTATCGTGAGGATGGATCCGTGATACTCGCGATCCCTGAGCGAGAGGTAGATAATGGAGCCAAACTCGGATAATATATATGACATATATATAGCGAAAGTCATCCCAATATATTTGATCAATACCCCTACTCGTATATACTTCCTCTCGTTTCCTCTTTGGGGAATATTTATTTTTTGACTTTTTGTACATGACTCTCAGCTCTCGTCTCATAGTCGGACTCATCGCGATAGCGAGTTTCCCACTCATCTCCTCTGGTACTGAGGGAACAAGCACTTCCCCTCTAGCACCTCGTGTCTATACAGATACTGAGATCGCCTACATCCGCGGACTCAACTGTGATACACTCACAACTGATGCCAAGGCTCGATGTCTCGATATCAAAAAGGCTGCACTCTCACAAGTAACTACAATCACAAGAGATACACTCCCACCTCCTGTCCGTACGGAAAGCGGTACTGATGACCGACATCCTCAGATGCCTCCTCCAGGATCCCAAACTGGTAGTGATGATCGACATCCTCCGATGGATCCAGTATCAAACTCTGGTACACTCGCCCCAAAGCCACCAAAACCTCCGATGGGAAGTGGTACTGAGATGGATCATCCTACGGAAGGTATCGGTATGGCAATCGGCAAACTCTCTCCTACCGATAGAGACGCACTCCTCAAGATGATCCGTGAATATCTCACTGCAAAAGGCGTAAATCTCACGGAATTCGCTGATAAAAAAGATGAAGTCAAAGAAGTGAAAAAAGAAAGCAAAACAGAAATCAAAGAAGTAAAAAAAGAAGCTCGAACGGAAATCAAAACTATCCGTACTACAGCACAAAACACGGCAAAAATGAAACGAGAAGAAATGAGAAAAAAGATCACAGAAATCCGAAATGGATCTGGGGCTACTCGATAACCAATAGACACACTACAAGCTTTAAAAAAATCTCCACGGTCAGGTGGGGATTTTTTTGATTGAAAAATATCAGAAAATGATAGATTGCTTTCGATAGAAAAAGGATATAATATCTGAAAAATATATCTCCCTAATTTTGATCAAATAGGTTGAACAACTTATAAAGTATAGAAATACAATATCGAGAAAAGACTCCCCAGATCACATTTTATCTTTTACTCTTTTACAATTACTTTTATGTCTATTTTTACCCCTTGTCTCTGGTTCGAAACGCAGGCACTCGATGCCGCGAACTACTACGTTGCACTCTTCCCAAACTCGGGTATCCAAAATATCTCATACTATGACGCCGAGCAGACGAAAGTGATGGTTGTAGACTATACGCTTGATGGTAACAAATTCATGGGACTCAATGGGTGACCGATGTATACCCACTCCCCTGCGATTTCTTTTGTTGTACCGTGTAGAACCCAAGCAGAAGTCGATCAATATTGGGATACATTGACTGCTGATGGTGGCGAAGGGAGTCAGTGTGGATGGCTCACAGACAAGTTCGGGATCTCTTGGCAGATAACTCCAAATGTTCTCATAGAACTCATGAGCAAGGACACATCTGGACGTGTCATGCAGGCAATGATGGGAATGAAGAAGATCATTATCGCAGATTTAGAAAAAGCATATAATTGAAGTTAATTTTTATTTATTATTCCAATCTCCATGCAATCCATCACTGTCTCTGCTCTCATCAATGCTCCGATCGAACAAGTATGGAAAATCTGGACGACACCTACGGACATAGAAAATTGGAACCACGCAACAGAGGACTGGTACTGCCCGAAGGCGACCAACGATCTCACGATCGGAGGCAAATTTTCCTATACGATGGCGGCTCGGGATGGGAGATTTAGTTTTGACTTTGAGGGGATATATACGGCGATCTCAGAGCCCAAGTACATCGAATACACGATCATCGATGGGAGGCGGGTGACTATCCACTTCGCAAAAGCAGAGATCGGGACGACGGTGACCGAGACATTCGAGATCGAGGATACACATACGCCTGAGGAGCAGCAAGATGGGTGGCAG
>JAYTJD010000055.1:0-11241 GCA_043731405.1 Candidatus Altimarinota bacterium | reverse complement strand
ATCTCACTTGTCACTGGTGCATAATTATATCGATAACAAAAATCTCTCGAGAAATCGAGGGATTTTTTGTTGTATTTTCTCGTATTTTCTCTATAGTGGAGCTATCCGTAGGCGATATCCCTATTCTATACTTCACACTCTGCACTATGGCATACAATCACCAAGATATCGAACAAAAATGGCAAAAATATTGGTCAGAAAATAAGACCTTCAAAACAATAAACTGAGGTGCAAAACCAAAAAAATATATCCTCGATATGTTCCCATATCCGAGTGGTGCAGGACTGCATGTCGGTCATCCAAAATGATATACTGCTACAGATATCGTCTCTCGCTACTATCATGCGACATGACACAATGTACTCCATACGATGGGATTCGACGCTTTTGGTCTACCTGCTGAGAACTACGCGATCAAGACTGGTACTCATCCAGCCATCACGACAGCTGAGAATATCACTGTATTCACTCAGCAACTCCAGTCACTCGGATTCTCCTATGATTGGGATCGCATGGTAGATACCACCGATCCTGAGTATTACCAATGGACACAGTGGATATTTCTAGAGCTCTTCAAGAGGTGACTTGCCTACGAACAAGATCTCCCGATCAACTATTGTCCGAGCTGCAAGACTGGTCTCGCGAATGAAGAAGTGACAGCACTCAACACCTGTGATCGTTGTGGGACTTGCGTCGAGCGTCGTCCGATCCGACAGTGGGTTTTGAAAATAACAGACTATGCAGACAGGCTATTGTCTGATCTGGATGGACTCGACTGGCCAGAGGGGATTAAGGAGATGCAACGCAACTGGATCGGGCGGAGTGAGGGGTGCGAATTTCGCATGCAAAAGTCAGACGATACTACGAAGTCGATTTCCGTCTACACTACTCGTGTGGATACGGTTTATGGTATGACCTATGCGGTTCTCGCACCAGATCATCCACAGGTACAGGACTTCATCACGAGTGAAAAACGAGCAGATTGCGAGCAGTATATCGAACGAGCTCGGTGACAGTCAGACCTCGATCGTACCAACGAGGGCAAAGAGAAAACAGGAGTTTTCACAGGATCGTATGTCGTGAATCCCTTTAACTGAGAGAGTGTCCCACTCTGGATAGCGGATTATGTCCTCGGAAGTTATGGAACTGGAGCAGTGATGGCAGTTCCAGCTCATGATGAGAGGGATTTTCTATTTTGGAAAAAATATCATAAAAATAATGAATTATGTATTAAGTGTACAAATAATGGACTCTATGAACATGCAATTCCAAACGGAGTTGCTTTTACATATGAAGAAAATTGATTTTTAGAATATGCTGAATCGCTTGAATTATTTGGTGTTTTGCCAGCATTTTTACTTTTTGATTGAACTGAACATTATTCATCTTCATCAGATCCAGAAATACCAAGATTAGTGAATTCATGAATTTACGATGGACTTTCTCTTCCTGAAGCTCGCCAAGTCTTCTCAGAGAAGGCCGAGTCAGAGGGATTCGGTCAGAAAAAAGTGAACTACAAGCTCCGAGATTGGCTATTCTCTCGGCAGAGATACTGGGGCGAACCGATCCCGCTCATACATATTACCAACGATGACTATGCGAAGCTACCGAGAATTGAGAAGACAGAGGATGCAAAGATGGGTGAGGCTTCTGTCATTGCGAGGAACGAAGCAATCCAGATTCCTGAAACACTGGATCGCCACACTTCATTACATTCCGCTCGCGATGACGGACCTATAGAATCTCTCGTTATCGATGGCAAGATTTTTTCTGATATCTACACGGGTATCACAGGCAAGCTCATCATCGACTCTCGTCTCCCAGTGACTCTTCCCGAGGTTGAGAAATACGAGCCAGCAGGGGACGGGCAGTCACCACTCGCGACGGTTCTTGATTGGGTCAATGTGAAGCTCGCAGACAACCTGAACTGAAAACGAGAAACGAACACGATGCCACAGTGGGGCGGATCATGCTGGTACTATCTCCGCTATATGGATAGCAAAAATCCTGATGCACTCGCAGGCAAGGAGTCCCTCGACTATTGGCAAAATGTGGATGAATACGTAGGGGGTGCTGAGCATGCCGTACTGCACTTGCTCTATGCTCGATTTTGGCACAAGGTGCTCTACGATATCGGTGTCGTCCCGACGATCGAGCCGTTCCACAAGCTGACCAATGTCGGACTCATCCTCGGCCCAGATGGCAACAAGATGTCCAAATCAAAAGGTAACGTGATCAATCCGAACGATATCGTGAGCGAATATGGTGCCGATACACTCCGTCTCTACGAGATGAGTATGTCAGCATTCACTGACTCTGCTCCATGGAATCCTGATGCCATCATCGGAGTTCGTAGGTTCCTGGACAAAACATATTCCACGATCATAGATGACAAGAACAAGGCAAAGGACGATATGCGAGCCATGAAGCTCCTGCATAAGACGGTGAAAAAAGTCGGAGAAGATATCGTCGCCTACAAGTTCAACACGGCGATCTCTGCTCTACAGATTCTCCTCAATGAGGGCATCCCAACAGATGCTGAGTTCGCTACCGAGTGGAGTGAGAGATTTGTTATCATGCTCCATCCATTTGCTCCACATATGTCGGAAGAGCTCTGGGAAAAGCTCGGAAAGAAAGAGTCTGTCTACAATGCTGAGTGGACTGAATATGATGAGTGGATGCTAGTTGATGATGAAGTGACGATCGCTATCCAGATCAACGGCAAGCTCCGAGGTACCTACACGGGACTCAACGGAGTGATGCAAGATGAGGTCTCGGCGTACGCTCACGAGACCGCTGATATCTCGAAGTGGCTCGAGTGAAAAATATTGGTCAAAGAGATATTCATACCCAATAAGATGCTCTCGATAGTGGTGAGGGACTAGGAAAGGGTAATTACTATTCTCTTTTTAGGGCTCTTTAAGGTAGGAATAGTGGCTATGATATCTGCTTTAGATACAGCAGGGTTTGTATAACAAATTCTCTCAGCTTCATGAGCAATTCACAACAAAATCGTACCGTCTATGAGTGCTATTTTTTTGGTATCACTGGGTTTTTTATGTCCCACTTTTCCCAAAAATCTTGATCTATCCATAGTAAAATCTATATCCATAAGATGCCCAGTACCACTATATATTCTAAAATCAATTCCCGACACTATATCTTCCCTATGAGTGGCAATTCTCCCAAATAATTTACCTTCGAAATCAGGATTATCTTTGCATAGATCGGATAAAAGCAGTATCCCAGCAACACAATCACGCGTCCTAATTGTTCTTCTATCCATCATGCCAACTTTATCTGGATAGTGCTTTGATTGTTTTATATCTAAACAAGTAGAGAGGTGAGGAAATTGCGTAGTCATGTATTATTTACAATAAATTTATTTAATAAGTCAATAATTATTTTCCTACTATATCCTCCAGTACCTTCGCGAGTTTGATGGGGTCATGACGCACGACATCATCACCGTTCACCATATCACACTCGATCACTTGGTATGATTTCCCATCAAATATGGAGTGATCCTGGATCTTGAGTGGATTTTTGTTCTCTTCACGCTTGTACTTCGCGAGGAGATCTGCATCGATATGTCAGTTGTTGACGATCACATAGTCTAGTTCTGCAGGCCCTATATATCGCTCGATCGTATCGATAAAATCTATGACCTCCATATTGGTCGTCTCTCATCGCTTGGTCATCGCATTGCACACATAGACGATCTGGCCATGACTCCCTGAGAGTGCCTCTCGCATTCATCGTGATAACAGATTAGGCACGATACTCGTATAGAGATCACCAGGCCCGATGATGATGTAGTCAGCCTCGAGGATCGCCTTCTCGGCTCTGGGATTGAGATTACCATCTCCGATGAGCCAGGCGTCAGTGATATTTTGATCGATATTGTGAGTTCGTTCGCCAGGATTTTTGTCACTGATATCGATATTCTTTTCTCATACGATCTCAGTTCCATCATCGAATCTGACTGCCAGATGGACATCCTCGAGTGTCACTGGGATCACACGTCCCCGTACATCGAACATCGTCTCCATAGTCGAGAGTCCACACTCGAAGTCGCCATCGCAGATATCAACCAGTGCAGTTAGGAGGATATTGCCGACCTTGTTGGATCCGATCACTCACTCTTCCCCATGAAAACTATACTCGAATAACTTGCGAACAACCTCGGTATTGCCCGCGAGAGCCGCGACAGCTCGTCGCATATCCCCGGGAGGCAGGATCCCGTACTTGTCACGGATGAGTCATGTCGTGCCACCGTTGTCAGCGACGGATATGATGGCCGAGATATCGAACTCAGGATTTCGTTTGATCCCATAGAGTACATTGTATGTTCCAGCTCCGCCACCGATAGCAACGATATTGATCATAATTATCTTTTGATTTTTGATGTGAAAACTGTACGATTATAGTGTTTTTATTTTTTTAGCAAACTTTGTATATATGGATATCTCTATTATTTTCTACTTACTTGTCATTGCTTGAGTACTCATACCTTTTTTTGTTCGCAAGATCACTCAAGGTGAGGTCGGACTCCGAGAGTTCCTTGGTCGTTATACTGATACTGTCGGGCCTGGTATTTTTTTCCTCATACCTGGTGTCCAGTCTGTCCGCAAGGTGGATATCCGAGAACAGGTGATCAATGTCCCAGAACAACAGATCATCACCAAGGATAACGTAGCAGTCACCGTCGATGGAGTCGTGTACGCTCAGATCACTGATCCATACAAGGCGACATACGATATCAACAATGTGTTCATCGCAGTAGTCTCGCTCGCTCAGACCAATCTACGTAGTGTCCTTGGTACGATGGAGCTCAATGATACTCTCTCGAATCGTGATACGATCAATGCGAAGCTCCTCGAGTCACTCGACCGTGAGACCGCTAAATGGGGAGTCAAGGTGATGCGTGTCGAGATCAAAAAACTCGAGCCACCAGCAAGTGTACAAGAGATGATGAATATGATCAAAAATGCTCAAAGTGAAAAGAGTGCCAAAATCACCGCAGCCGAATGATACAAGGTAGCGATGATCACTCAAGCTGAGGCAGATAAGCAGTCAAAAATCCTCCAGGCTGAGGGGCAAAAAGAATCGCAAATCCTCCAAGCCCAAGGTGAGGCAAATGCAAAAGTCGCTATTGCTGAAGCAAATGCGAAGGCACTCGAGCTCGATGCAGTTGCAGCTCAGCAGTTTTTCACTGGTAATGCAGTCGTCAAAGCTCAACTCCAGACAATTCAGGTGGCACTCGGTAATAATACCAAGTTCATCCTTGATTCGGATATTCTTGCTGGAGTTTCGAAGATATTCGGTGGGACTAAATAAAACATAATATTATGCCTAAGAATCAAATTTCTTTATATTTAGTACCAGTTGCTATTATACTATTTATAGTAATGTATTTTGTTGATTCAAAATGATATATTTATAAAAAATTTCTTGAGCCCATTGGTAGAATAAGTTATCGTTCCCATGGTGTTTATACTGATATCAGTAACTATACTGATACATATCAGGAATGTACAATACAGAAAACGGAACTTTTAAAGCTTTACGATAAATGGATTAATACAAATCAAAACTCACAAGATAAAGTAAATAATAGTGGACTATCACTCAAACAAATAGAATGAATAAGAAAACTGGGATTCACAGAAGAGTCCTTTCGTAATAACTTAATTCAGGACTTAAAAAAATATACTGAACTTAAGCAGGGTGAACTTAATGAAATTGCTAAGCGTTGTTCCGCATTTTCTATTGAAGGCTTATCTAGGGAAAGTAAGTTATTTTACTTAGCTTGAATCTGAATTCTTTCCTTTATTTTTCTTATACAAATAGTTCGTTCTAAATTCTAAACTCTTTTTCTATGACATCACTTGTACTTTTCTGGATCTGAGTTGGTATTATTTTTCTCATCATCGAGATGATCACGGTCACGTTCTATGGACTTGCTATATCACTCGCAGGATTTGTGACAGCACTATTCGTCTGGTATATGGGACTCATGGAGGTGACGGCCAGTCAGGGTATCATATTTGCCCTCGTGACACTCACTGCATCATACTACCTCCCATGACTCATGGTGTCCCAGGCACCAGAGCATCTCCAGGGACTCGATACGTATCTCGGTGAGACAAGCAAGGTCAAAAAAGTTGGTGAAGACTACAAAGTATCCCTCGATGGAGTGGACTACCTCGTGGATATCGATGGAGTCAAGGCTGGGGACCGAGTCGAGCTCACGAGTCGCAAAGGCTCACTCTTTCGTGGTAAAATAATCGGATAATATGCCTAAAATCCAAGACCGAAAGGTACAAGTTCTCAAGCACATCGTCGAAGAATATCTCAAAACGGGAGAGATCATGGGATCCAAAAATCTCCTGAAAAAATATGATCTCAATGTATCGAGTGCCACGATCCGTAACGATATGGCATCCCTCGAGGATATGGGGCTCATATTCCAGCCGTACAACTCTGCGGGACGCCTCCCGACCAATAGGGGCCTCCGTGTTTTTGTCGACTACCTGATGGAGACGATGCCAGGAGTATTCATCGAGGCGGAGCAGATCTATGACAAAAAAGTAGAACAAAACCGAATCGACGATGTCCTCTATGGACTCGTGGCCCGTCTTACCAAGACGACTGGAGAGATCACATTCGCGTGTATCCCATCTCTCGGGACATCCTACTATCTCGGACTCTCGAACTATCTCGAGCGGCATCACGGGGCACTCGGCGAGGAGATGTATCAGGTGATCAAGTGTCTCGAGAACAAACATCAATTTATCGATTTCCTTGAGTCGCTCGATATCGGTCCTCGAGTATCAGCGTTCATCGGTGAGGAGAGTGTTATTCCAGAGCTCGAGTCATCTACGATGATAGTCAAAAAAATCGAAATCAATGGATACACGGGTTACCTCGGGATCCTGGGTTCTACGATGATGGACTACGCGTTCAATATCACGGCACTGAGGCAGACCCTGTAGAAAAATTTGCTTTTCGCCCTCTATTCGATATACTCCGTCTGTCTCTACTCGTGTATCTGCGGGTTTGATACATTTTTATCTCAGATACTTTTCTCCACATACTATGGAACACGCAGTCAAAAAGGCTCTCATGGAGCAATACGCAACTAAAACAGGTGACACTGGATCTCCAGAAGTCCAAGTTGCGATCCTCACTTCTCGCATCGAATCTCTCAAAAATCACCTCGAGATCCACAAGCAGGATAATCACTCTCGCCGTGGTATCGTCATGATGGTAGCAAAACGACGCAAGCTCCTCGACTATCTCAAGCGAAAAGACGAAGCTCGATATACTGATCTCATCGGTAAACTCGAACTCCGAAAATAATTGCTAAAAGCTAAAAAACTCATAAAATCTCAAGTACTATTCTTGAGATTTTTTTATGTTTCCTTTTTTTCCACAGCGATCACTCTCGCACCTCCTCATCCTCGTATCTATCGTAGTCTCTGTGATAGGATTCATCTTCCCACAGTTCGTGAGTCTCTATGGGATGAATTGATATTACTATGCGACTGGGGACTATATATCGTTGATAGTACAAGTGATGTTATTCCAGTTCCTGCATGGAGGCATCGTCCATCTCTTCGCGAATAGCTACTTCCTCTATACAGCATGACCTGAGGTAGAGGCTCGTATGTCACGAGACCGCTATACTTGGTTTTTTATCACGACGACTCTCTTTGTTGCTATTGCTCTCTTCATATTTGCTCCACAGAGTCTCACTATCGGGATATCATGATGGTGTATGGCACTCCTCTCATATCTCTGGATCGATCTCTATACGACTCGTCATCCGATAGCAGGACAGATCCTCGCGATGCTCGCTATCAATATCGGTATCGGACTCATACCTGGGATATCTCTCGTCGGGCATCTCTCAGGTGCTATATGGTGACTCATATGGTGGGCAATATTTCGGAATTGGAGGAAGTAGATATTTATAGGCTTATCGTGGTTTATTTTCTTGTAAATCTACGGCATATCTCAATAAAAAATCGGTTTGTATCTGGTTTTTCTTTATAACTGAGTATGCAAAAAATTCTTCAGTAAGTCATGGTATACCGTGGAGATCTTCATAATATCTCGCTTTTTCTATTGCCTGTAGTTTGTCTATTTCCATTGCAAATCTTCATTCAGGAGTTCTGCCATCTTCATAGTCGAGCCAGAGTTGCAATAGGTATGGTTTATCTGACAACATTTCCCGTATTACTGTTTCCTCTATTTTTCGCTTTGCTTCAGGCGATATACCACAATGAGGAGTGATGTCTCATACTCGAGGATCGGGTTCTGCGAGATCATGAATGAGGAGAATATCCTGTGTAGCGAGGATATTGATTCATAAGTCCTCCACTTCTCTCTTGAATTGTTGAGTGATCATCAGGGCTGCTGAAATTTGATGCTGATCGAGAGTTTCTGGATTTGGTATATTTTTTAATACCCATCATCTTCTATCGAGATTCGATGCCGGTATATACAGATTTCAGATATTTAGCGTGTCTATTCGTTCGATACAGTCGTGGGGAGTAAGAAGCATGTTTTTTGATAAATATATTTTTATAATACGAATTATCTATATTTGTCAATTCAATAAATCTTCTTCAAACTGCCTGATTCCCTCTATCGTCTCTGGATATTTGCTGATATCAGGAAACCTGAGTGTACGGATGCACTCGGTGACTGCTCGGATGAGCGACTTCGTCCGCTCGATCTCTCCCTCATGGATATATTCTGTGACCCTATGGAATCTGTCCTCATCGTAATTTTTTTCTATGAAAAAGAGCTCGAATTGCCTGCGAGGGAACATGCGATAGCGAGGTGAGAGCTCAAAGAGGATAGCATAAAAGGCGAGTTGGAGTCGATATTTCCATTGTTTCACTTTTGCATAGTCTGCTCACTTCCCATCAAAACTATCGAATCCTCCTCCTGTCTTGTAGTCGGTGATGATGAGCGTATCATCCGCGAGTCGCTCGACGCGATCGATCTTTCCTGTGAGTTGTATTGCACTTCATCCAGCCTCCTTTCAGTTAGTATTGAGCCAGACTCCTCCTCACTCAGTCCTGAAGTCTTTCTCGAGAGTGAGTTCGCCATATGACTTACCAACGAGTTCCGTATAGAGAGCTTCGAGGTTTTGTTTTCACTTGGCGAGCCAAGTATCCTCGATAGCTTTTTCGAATCATTCTTTTCTGAGACTTTTCTCGAACTCGGTATATAGTATTTCTTTTTTGTATGAGTTGTTGATCTTGTAATCCGTGAAAAAATCCTCAAGAGCCGTATGCATCGCTGATCCATAGCATCCGGCGATATTCTTGGCCCCTGGGAATCTGAGGATGTTGTTCGCGATGAAGTGAGTCGGTCCACCTGAAGTGATATCGAGGAAGTTCTGTAGAGCAGTCGCACTCATGATAAACTGCTTGTCGATGCGATCTCGGAGAAATGTCTCCTCTTGGGTACCGTATGGGAGACTCCAGAGAGAGTGACTCGCATTCTCGAGACTATCTGCGAGACTGAGAGCTATGATATCTGATTGCTCTATCCATTCGTCTCACTCAGCTCCAATACAGGGAAGGGGTTCATTTGCCCGCTCGTCCATACTCATAGTGGAGTAGCTCACGGTCAGAGTTTTCCGAGCTCGTGTATAGCCCGTATAGACAAGTCTCTCGATATCTGCATCATCGTCTTTGTCCGCCTCGAGAGGGAGATTCTTCGGGAGAGTAGCTCCAGAGATCTTGCCGAGCTTGTACTCACGTTTGGTGAGAAAAGGTACATACACATTATCCCACTCGAGTCACTTCGCCTTGTGGACGGTGATCAGATTGACAGCAGCTTGCTCGTTCCCGATGAGATGAGAGGTCTCTATACGGATGGCATATTTCTCAATCATCGAGATCAGCTCGATCGCATCTGGGAGCATCAGGAGTGGTTTTTGTTTCTTGTAGTTGCGGATCTCATTGGTCAGCTTGGATATGTTGGCGAGGGATCGTGCCTTGAGTTGATATGAGTCTGATATTGTACTTTTATTATTCGATAATTGTCCGAAAAAGTGAGTATAGATCGGTGATGTGAATTCTTTTTTCTCACCTCAGAGCATCGATATCTGCATCGGATTGGCTCTACTATCATCATCATGTTCATCTGGTAGTACGAGCGATGCTGCTCCAGTGATCGCATCGATGAGATCCTCGAGTCTGATAGTATGGCTCATATTCGAGAGCTCCTTCAGGAAGTATCCGAGATCGCGGATCTCTAGTGTCTCATGACTCGAGAGTTGTTCTATCCAGCTCTTGTTCTCAGCTTTGCGACTATGATATATATCACGAGAGAGCTGCCAGAGAGTGAGTCGGGGGATATTCCAACATGGATGAGAGAGGATAGCGACGAGTACTTCTTTGAGTTCTTGACTCGTAGCGAGTGAGTTGAGATACTTGAGTATATTCATGATGAGCACGATGATCTCATCTTCCCAAATAGACTCAGATTTACTCATGCTGACAGGGATTCATACTCCGAGGAGTCACTTTGCTAGTATCTCAAGGGATTTATTTTTTTTCACGATGATTGCGATATCTTGGGGTTTGATACCCGACTCTATTTTTTTCTGGATATTTCATACAATAGCACTCAACTCGTGGAGCTCACTCGAGTATTTGTGTTGCAGGACTCATTCTCATGGCCCACTATTTGATCGAAATTCTTTAGTGGTTCATGGGAATATCTTCGATATATTGGACTTTTCTGATACTATAACTGCACGACTTGAGGTGATGATATCACTCGTCGACCGGTAGTTGGTATCCAGTATCACCAATTTGGTATCGATATATCTATCATGGAAATCTCGAATATTCTTCACGTTTGCTCACTGGAACTTGTAGATAGACTGATCGTCATCACCAACAGCAAATATGTTCGGATTCATAGTATCTACTGAGAGTATTGAGTTCACGAGCCTCATTTGTGCTTCGTTGGTATCCTGGAACTCATCGATGAGGATAAATTGGTACTGTTCGGCGAGATTTGCCTGGACCCGAGGATCTCGTTCGACGAGCTCGATAGCTCTGAGTATCATATCAGAGAAGTCCACGAGTCACTCGGCCTCTAGTTTTTCCTGATAGGACTCATAGATACTCGCGAGTGAGAGTTGTTTTTTGAGTTTTTCTCACTCCTTCCAGATGCGTTCTCACTTGTAGTTTTTGCTTGTCCAAG
>JAYTJD010000054.1:0-1775 GCA_043731405.1 Candidatus Altimarinota bacterium | reverse complement strand
GTATCAACTTTTAACTTCATTATTTACAACAATTAAGACTTCTATTCTTACATCAGGCAATCTGTCGCTACACTTCACCCACCCATCACCGAGGGCTTCTATTCGAGAGATGGCTTCATCGAGAAGTTCAATATCATTTTCATATATTTCATACGTATATGGTGATTCCTGCTGCATCTGTCTGAGTTCTGCTATAGCTGGATTTGTCATAGGTTATGATTGGTTACGGATACGAGATAGAGCCTCTTTCAATGGATATACTGTATCTATAGTTTTTTGTGCAAGATCTTTTCTTCATTCTTCAACCTGTTTATCTGCGTGTATAATCATATCATCTATGATGCTAGTAATTATGTCGATGGCTTGTTGTTTGTTCATAGGTGGGTGGGGTTATTTGATATGGTCAATGTATGGTCAATATAGGGTCAATATAGGGTCAATTGATCCTCTCACAAGGAGAGCCCATAGATCTATAGACTTGGCGACAAGATATATGGATCTATATATCTCTGCGGACGAACCGCCATCTATAGTGGAATGATCTATGAACCCTCATGATGAGGGGTTTAATTGTGTCCAGCTCCCATATGCTGGGATGTCGTTGCTTGTCACGCTGACATTTAACCTCGAACAGAGAGGGGAATTATTTATCCAGAAAACAATCAGGGTTTGATAGCCATTCTTTGCAGTTTTCTTTTATAGTATCAGCTTGCTCTTCATTATCATATCATTTTCAGAGAGTTCATCCCATCCACCATAACATTTGTTGTACTTGGTGCTTATCGTATCGAGAAGTGAGAGTGTTCACTATCTCAGCAAGTGCTGGAAGTAGTGCCTCATTTGGTAATTGGTGAGTTTGCATAGGGATTATTTGGTTATTAAATTAAGCTTCTCATACTCCGCATCCGTCATATAGAGTTCACGGAGTTTCTTTTCATCAGTAGGGGATGGGACTGCGAATTTCCAAAAAATGTATAAGTATTCTTCTCATTTGAGATAATTTTCTTTCTGTCATTCAGCTACACATATATATGGGAATGAAATATCTCAAGGAAGTTTAGTAAGGAGAATGCATTTACGCTCTTTCTTCAGTGCATCTTCTTCACTTTCATCGCTGACATATACATATTCGATTTTAGGTTCCATACTAAATTCATTGATATAATCAAGGGCTTGTTGGGCTTCTTGTTCAGAGAGGTAGGTAAAAGAGACTTCGTTTTTAATCTCAGAACTTAATCAATGCACGTAGAGGGCATAATCACTAACAAAGGGATTGCCAGCAGAACAAATATAAAATCTTTTATCTTTTGTACGGTGTTCTTTGAAATCACCTGGCTTCTCTCCCTCCTCAAAAATAGTCTCAAGGATATGTCCACTAAGAGTACAGCCTTTTCGTGTGATGTTATGTTTGATTTTCATAGTATTAGGGGTTAATAATTAGTCAACTTGGACTCCACTCGCTATCAATTTCTCTCTCACCTCTCCGATCGATGAAGCAAAGAAAGCAATCGCTCCCATACACCGCTTTTCTGCAAGATAGGTGATCTGGCTAATCGCTCTCTGGTACTTCGAGGTATCTCTCGCACTGGATTCTCTCAGGGCTTGTTCTATCTCTCAGAGTGTGCGATCAAAGAACTTCATCTCTGTAGGCTTCTTCACTTCAATATAGAGTCATTGTCAGTAGGGTGGGAGTGTTGCGTGAATATCGGATGATCCTGTACGCACAAAGTTTGATTTTCGCTTTCTATAGATCTTTCTATTCGAGTCATAGAATC
>JAYTJD010000053.1:0-11337 GCA_043731405.1 Candidatus Altimarinota bacterium | reverse complement strand
GAAAATATCAGAAACTATATAGCAACTCATGCAAAATAATCCCCTCATCTCTATACTGATCGTCGCATACAATCCTGGGGCATATCTCAGGAATACGATACTATCTTGCCTCGATCAGACCTATGAAAATACAGAGATACTGATACTGGATAATGCCTCGAGTGAGGATATTACTCAGTATTTCCCAACTGATCCTGAAGAACTCGCAAAGATACGACTCATAAAAAGTAGTGAGAATATCGGGCCATACAGAGGACTCAATCTCCTCTTGGAACAAGCAAAGTGAGAATATATCTCCATCCAGGATCACGATGATATCTGGCATTCAGAAAAACTCGAGAAACAAATGAAATTCCTCGAGTCACATCCAGAATATGTCGGCTGCGGGACGAATACGATCATGTACTATGAAGCGGATCAGAAATATTTTGAATACTTTCTTGATGAGGAAAATTATTACACGATCCATCCCTCTCTCATGTTCCGATATGATGGCAAGTTCCGATATGATACAACTATAGAATATATGTGTGATGCCTGGAGCCTGAAGAATAACCTCTGTCACGGAGAAAAAAAGATCGCAAACCTGATCGAACCTCTCACACTCCATCTCATCAAAAAGACGAGTGGAAACTATAGCTACCGCTGGCACACGCTGAATATGACAAATATCCGAAGAGTCTACCAGATCCATTCACCTTTCTATGCGACTTTCACTCTTCTCTGGGAGATAAAAAGAAAAATAGCATATCCTATACTCAATATTCTCTGACTCGGGGACTGGGTCAATCCGATTGAACGGATACCATTTCGGATGATGGGGAAAGAAATAAAAACCACCCAATGAGATGAGTGGTGGAAAGGAAATATCAGTTAATTCCCTCTCTTGATCAGTTTTTTTAGTATATATTGTCCGACAGATATAGGGATACAGAGAAATCAGAGAATAGCGATCTTGTAGTGGATCATATAAAAGAATCGACTAGCAAGAGCGTTCTGTAGATGTATCCATGCATTTTTTTTATCTCCGTGTTCGACAGCAAATACCGCGAATGTGATAGAGAGCCAAGATTTTTTGGCATGATACGCTTCCTTGTCGATTTTTCACTCAGTGAAGATGATATCTATATACCTCTCGAGATCATATGATGTTCATCCATTGGCTCCCGAGAGATTGCCTCCATGACGACGGTACTGAGTCAGCTGCTCATCGATACCATAGACCGGATAGTTCGTAGCAACCTGGAAATAAAAATCATAATCTGCGATACTATACTTTTTATCGTCCCATCTCGCGACGAGAGGATATTGCTCGATCATCTCACGCCGTACCATACTGGTACTCCAAGAAGCGATGGGTCCTGCAGGGAGAAGGATGAATTCATCAACTGAAATACTTGTATTCTGAAACAATGGAACGTCTCGATACTCGAAAAAACTCGGGAGGATAATAGTGTTCTTGCTATCTATAAAAGAGAGATCACTATATACAAGTTGTACTTCCCGATATTTCTCAAATATTTCTATTTTTTTCACAAAATTATCTGGCGTATATCTATCATCTCACTCGAGAAATGCCACAAACTCAGATTTTTGATGAATTTGTGAGAGGAGAAAGTTGGTATTATCGACGATTCATTTATTCGGATTATGATGCCAGGCCTTTATCTTATCCGGATATTTTTGAGTATATTTTTCGATGATATCCCAAGTTGCTGTATCTGGAGAATCATCTCAGATCAGGAGTTCCCAATCTATTAAAGACTGATCAAGGATCGACTCTATCGTATCAGTGATAAACTTCTCATGTCTGTAGGTTGTTGTGATGATTGAGATTTTAGGCATGATCTGGAATTGGATTTTTTTTAAGAACCAGTGTGAACTCTATATCATAGGTCCATTTGGATGTTTCTCTTTTGTCTATGACATCAAATGCGAAGAGTCAATGTTGATGTCAGAGATTGAGAAGTCCGAGAGCATTTTCCATAACAAATGTATGGTAATGTATGGGGTATTTCTCAATAAATTGCTCCTTTGCAAGCGTCAATTGGTCAATATAAGAATCTGAATAAGTAGTACTTGCACTCTCCATAAAATGGATAAAATCCATACTTTCTGATGGATGAAAATGATCTGCCTCAAAATGATCTATTGGGGTAATAAAGCGGTGATGATCAAAAGTGCGTCTTTTATCAGGAAGAGTTAAGAATAAAATACCATCATCTCTGAGAACTCTATAGGCTTCTATCAAACCCTGAAGTGGATCTCGAATATGTTCAAGAACATGATTGGCGATAAAAAAATCCTGAGAACTCGAGGGAATTATTGATAAATCTTCGAATGTTCATACATAATCGGGTATCTGAATATCCATACCATGAAGTTCTGGATATCTTGCAAGGAGTCCTTCGAGAGGGAGAATATCGATATATTTGACACGAGCTATTTTTGGATCTAGTCGCATACCACCATGAAGTGCACCAATCTCAACACCATCCCCGCACAAGTGGTATGCTAACATATCACGGGTCTTAGTGAATCAAAGTAATAATACAATTTGGTATACTAGTGCATCATATGCACGATAAATAGTTGAAGAAATACCGTGTTGATAGAGATACGAAAGAGCATTGCGAATAATCAGCATACTTGATAAGTTAATAATTAAAAAATAAAATATATTATTTTCAATAGGTTTATGAAGGAAATTTGTGACTTTATTTTTGAGATCTGTATAGCAAGAGAAGCGTATCGACGAATCTTCTTGGAAAACAGACTACTCCCATGAGCAAAATAGTACGTATATCCAAGCCAAGCTTCAGTCTCTCATATCCAGCGGCCCACGTGCTTCGACGGTCATGCTCAAAAAATGCAGAAACGACATGATTTGACCGAATATATTTATAACAAGTTTTTTGGATTTTTACATCCGATACGGTTTTGATAATATTTGAATAAATCATCTCAAGTTGAGCATTCATGATGGCTACATTACGGACAAAATTATTACTATGAATACGGTAGAGAAAAAGTGGTTTCTCACTATAGTAGATATCTATACCAGGTAGTAATTTTGTCCACAGAAGATAATCAAGTGGACCAAACATACCTTCTTGATTTCAATCAGGAGTTTGAATTGGGAGGATTTTCTCAAGGAGTGGGCTCCGAAATGCTACCGCACCAAAAGATTGAATAGGATTAGTGAGTGTGAGAAACTTTCCAAGCGGATAGTTATATATTCATTCTGTTCGATGAGTTTTACGAGGAGTAATATTGTCCTCTGCATCCATCTTGTGCCAATCACTCCAGAAAAAATCTATATTATCATACTTTCTGAATATACGGAATTTTTCCATCAGATTCTCAGGAGAATACATATCATCTCCCTCAAGAAAAGTAACATATTCACTCTCCGTGTTAACTTTAGATAGTATAAAATTCATATTCCCAACTATACCAGTATTCTTCTCTTGTTTCCAAGACTTAATTCGAGGGTCTTTTTTGGTATACTCTTGTATTATACAATAGGTGTTATCGGGACTATTATCATCACCAATGAGGAGTTCCCAGTCAGTGAAAGACTGAGAAAGCACTGAGTCTATCATTGCTGCTATAAATTTCTCATGTTTGTAAGTAGTAGTGATGATGGAAATTTTAGGCATATTACTTATTTCTTAGAGATTCTTTTTTGATAAAGTGGAGTGAGTATCTTCGAGGGGATAAAAAACATTATACAAATTCTTAGATAAGAGACTATACAGCTCATCCGCAAGAACCTTCTTCTTGAATACAAAACTTTCAAAGAAAGTATTTTTTTTCCCAGGATAGAATACATTCCTGCCATAAGATATGTATTCATTACCATAAACTTATCATATTCTTGCTTAGAAATAAGATGAACACTACGATAGAAATCATAAAGTTGACTAAGATCTTCGGAGATCTTCCCAGAAGTGATCGATAGATTCCCTGAATGCCATCGATATTCCACAAGTAGACTATCAATGATATAAAATCTGCAACCAGCGAGAATACTCTGGAAATAAAAGTCATAATCAGAGACAGAATATCAGCTACCTGTATGCGGTAAAAATCGACTCTTCTGCCAAGCAAAAAATACCTCTTTACGACAAGCACTCGTACTCCATGAAAATGGAACTCCTGTGATCTCACGAGATGAGACATACTTTTTACCATTTTCCAGTGGAAATATTCCACAATAGCCTCAACCAGTTCTTATATTATTTTCATCCACAAAAATATAATCTGAACATACAATCGCTATATCTTTTTGGTCTTCAAAAACACGAACCTTTTGAGTAAGATTCCCTGGAGAATACATATCATCACCTTCAAGAAAAGACAGATATTTAACAGAGGGAGAAATTTGGGTAATCAAAAAATCCATATTACCGACAATTCCTTTGTTTGGGGAGTGGTGCCAGGCACGAATTTTATCTGGATATTTCTCTACGTACAGTTGAATGGTATCCCAAGTCGCATCATCTGGAGAGTCATCACCAATAAGAAGTTCCCAATCAGCATAAGATTGCGAAAGAACTGAATCAATAGTATGAGCAATAAATCACTCGTGACAGTATGTAGTGGTAATTATTGAAATCTTAGGCATGGAATTTCTTATACAGACTCTGAATTATTGTAAATAACCCTAATTTTTTTAGGAAAAATAATATCTTTGGAACAATAAAGAATGTTGAAATCATTATGCGTACGTGGTAACAGTATAGTTTTATTTTACGAATATCACTTATTTGCGTTTGTTTTCAGATAATATAAAATGATGCCTTAATATAGTTACGGTAATTCATTCCGGAACTACCTTGATTTGAGTGAACTCTATAATAAAGAGTAGTAGTATTTATGAGCAATACCTTCTTCGTATTTGCCAAATATTGCAGATTATAATCCCAATCTGCCCACATGCCCGCACCTACATCATATAAATATCCAAAATCCTTATATAAAATTCAACCAAATGAAATCGAGTGTCTTTTTAGCTGCGGAGAGTACATGTCCCAAAAGATATCTTGATTCCCAATTTTTCTATGTGGAATAAAATCTGATAATTCGTTACTTTCATTAATACATAGGTATTTCCCATAACAAACATCAGCCTGATTATTTAAAAGAGCATCGTAAGTAGTCCTGAGTGCATCTGGTGTAGCAAAAGTATCATCATTCGATAAAAATATGAAGTATTTTCCTTTTTTTAATTGCAGTAAATAATTCCAGTTACCAGCCATGCCCCTATTATTCCTTGCTCTTTCAAAATGAAAATTTGGATATTTTGTTTCGAACTCCATACCAAGATTGGTAAGATCCTGAGGACTAAAATCATCAACCATAATTACTTCGACTTCATCTATAGTAAATCCAGTTTGCATAAATACGCTTTCAAGGCACTCTCTTGTATAATCGGGTTGGTTATATGCAGGTATGAGAATACTAATTAATGGTTTCTTATTAACGTCCATAGCAAAATTCTTTAAGAGTAGTGATAATATATTCTTGCATCTCTTCAGTAAGTGTTGGTCATACGCCAACCCAAAATGTATTAGACATTACAAAATCTGTATTTTTTAGATCTCATACAACACGGTAGTTTTCGACATAATTACGGAAAGCTGGTTGACGAATGTAGTTTCCCGCAAAAAGAATACGAGTACCAATATTGTGTTTTACAAGGTCTTGCATGATATCTGATCGAGTCCAAGAGATCGTTGGACGAATAGAGAGAAGATATCCAAACCAACTCGGTTCAGAATTGGGTGTTGCCTCTGGTAAGATGAAATATTGATCAAGCCCCTCTTCGATTATACGCTTTGTCATATAATCCCAGTGTTTTCGACGAAGACGAATAACTTCATCAAGTTTTTCTAACTGAGCTACACCCAGGGCTGCTTGCATATCGGATATTTTGAGATTGTATCAAATATGAGAATAAACATACTTGTGATCAAATCCTTCAGGAAGTCAATCAAAACTCCAACCGAAACGATTATTGCAAGTATTATCCATAGCAGGGGGACACCAGCAATCTCTACCCCAATCACGAAATGACGTGATTACTTTTGCAAGCATATTATTATTGGTAATCAATGCTCCACCCTCACCCATAGTGATATGGTGTGCCGGGTAAAATGAAAGTGTAGCAATATCAGCATATGTCCCAGCATACTTTCCATCATATTTAGCTCCGAGAGCATCGCAAGTATCCTCTATGAGCCATAGTTTATGCTCATCACATATTTTCCGTATCTCAACGAGATTAAATACGTTTCAGAGAGTATGAGCAATCATGATAGCCTTTGTCTTTGGTGTTATGGCTTGTCGTACTTGTTCTATGTTGACTTCATAACATGGAAGTTCGATATCCACAAATACAGGAACACAACCATTCATTACAATAGGATTGATCGTAGTGGGAAAACCAGCTGCTACGGTAATTACTTCATCTCATGGCATCAATCGTCTTTCTTTCAGTTCTTTTGCAGTAAGTGCAGTCAATGCGAGTAGGTTAGCAGAACTTCCGGAGTTTGTTGTCATAACATGCCGAACGCCAAGGTATTCCTCAAGATCTTTTTCAAATCTTTCATTCCATTTGCCACCAGCCCAATGACAACTCATGACTGCCTCTGTAGCATATTCCAGCTCCTTTTCATCAAAAAGTGGACCGGCTACTGGTACATGAGTTTCTCAAGGAACGAATGATTTTTTACGATTCCGAATAATAAGTTTCGCGTAGTCTTTGATAGATTGTGGGAGCATAAGTATTAAGTAGTAGTATTAAAATGGGGAGGTAAATTCACTGAGTGAACTATGTTTTTTATCTTTATCAGAAACAATTGGATCCAGTATTCACCAATCATAGCCAAACGAATCAAAGCATATACCTACATCACATGCTGGATCCCAAGATTCGCTTACCATATAGGCCACGATGGAGTTTTCATTTTTTGATAAAAAACCGTGGGCAAATCATTTTGGTATAAAGAGGGCTTTTTGATTCTCAAAAGAAAGTTCACGAACAATATATTTCCCATATGTTGGTGAATTTTTCCGAATGTCGAGCACAACATCGTCGATCACTCCAGAGATCACATATACGAGTTTATCCTGGTCACTTGGTGGTATTTGGAAGTGCATGCCACGGATCACATTTTTTTTAGAGATTGAGTAAAACGTCTCTCTCCATACTGGAACATATCAGATTGCTTCTTCAAAAAATGGAGTAGCAAAAGTACGGGTAAAAGATCCTCTATCATCTGTAAAACGAGGAAGAATTATTTCATAGAGTCCATCGAGCTCTGTGGACTTAAATTGCATTATTATACGAATAATATGTTAAGAGGAGTCATTCTGAGAGTGGAGTTTTTGCGTGCCAATCCAGGAGTTCACTCGCATAATCAGATCAAAATGAAGAATTCCAGATATCTTGTTCAGCACCAGATCATATATTCAAGTGAAGCTTTTTTCATGAAACGTGTTCGAGAGTCTGAAGTGCATCGAGCAAACTCGTTGTTTCAGACGGAGCAATATTGACCACATCATATGGTTTTTGAAAACATGATATTTTCTCTATAGCAAGAATATAAGCATCCACAATATCGTCTATATAGGTAAAACTCAATCTCTGAGTGGGATTAGCAAGCTGCATCTCTGTTCCTTGTAGTATGGAACGAATAGCAACAGGAATCAATTTCTCATTATCTCCAGGACCATAAGGCGAAAAAAGACGGATCGTGAGTACCCGTAAATCATATTGTTCCGTATAATACCTCAGTATACTATTGAATGCCTGCTTCGTACTCGCATAGAGATTGAATGCCTTTTCCCGACTCTGCTCCGTCAGAGGGGTATCTAAGAAATCATACTCGAAAAATGATCCCGTATTGATAAAATAGCGAACAGTATGAGTAGCACACAACTGACAGATCTGTGTAGGAAAATCAATATTGGCGGCAATCATCTCAGAAATATCAGATGCTGTATGATACTTGCGATAGCAGGTAGCAAGATGGAGTACGATATCTGGTGTATCTTCCGTGAAGAGGCTCGTCATCTGTTCAGGAGAGATGCGATTGCAATTATGTTTATCTAATAACTCAGCTATTCTTTTTGTATCTGATTGATCTCTCATTAATACCGTAACTCGATAGTCATTATGCAACAGTCTTTTCAGAAGATGGCTCCCTATGAAACCATTTGCTCCAGTCAGGAAAATATGTTTGATGGACATAAACAAATAATAGTACTAAAAATTTTGCGCATTATACATCTATCCCGCTTTTCCACAAATCTATTTTCCAAGATAACTTGCCAATCCAATTTTCCAATCAGGGATTAGTATAGCTGAAGCATTTATTAGAATATTCCACTGTGGTCTCTTTGTTTCTTTTGGGTATTCGGAAGATCTGCAATCGATCACTTGGGTTTTTTTCATGAAAGAGAGAAAATCTCGCGAGCAAAGTCCGCCCAAGTAATACTCCTCTTTTCACAAGCACTCGAAAAATGAAAAACACCACCAGAATCATCTTGATCAAAAGTATTTTCGATCAGATCTACAATCGCAAATGAGAGATCCACACAAGATGTCGGGATACCATGTTGATCATTCACGACGTTGAGTTCACTTCGAGTTTCTGAAAGTTTCAACATCGTGTTCACGAAGTTTTTGAATACTCAGATCTCCCCCCCATACAGCCAACTTGTCCGAACTATGATCGTCCTTGAGTTTTCACCGATTGCGAGTTTCTCACCGAGATACTTGCTCATCCCATAGACTCCGATCGGATTGCACTCGTCAGTTGTGAGATAACCCTCTGATTTTTCCCCATCAAATACATAGTCAGTGGAAATCGTGATGAACTCAACTCAGAATACTGAAGTCGCTTTCGCGAGATTCAGAACACCAAGAGTATTCACATCGAAACATGCCTTCATCCCGATGTCCTCTGCATCATCGACCGCCGTATAGGCCGCACAGTTGAGAAGTATATCTGGCTCATGAAGAGATATACACTGCATCACTGACTCAAAAGAAGTGATATCACACACATCTCGATCGACTGCAATAATCTCGAATTTTTCATGCTGTGTGCGGATAAAATCGTATGCAAGCATCCCGTTTCCACCCGTGATGAGGATTTTCTCTTTTAGCATGAGAAAATAGGGGCAAGGAGATAGATATTCCAGTTCATATTTTGCTGATCTTTGGCTGAGATCTCGAGATCTGAGACGCTATACTGATCCATATATCGTTGCCAATCGATCTGCAGTGTCGCATCATCCCACTTGAGTCCGACCTCATATCCTGGATCATACATATCATCACACTTGTAGAGGAACTCGGTATCATCTTCGAGCGTGAGGAATCCATGAGCAAAACCTCGTGGCACATAGATCATTCTCTGATTCTGAGCCGAGAGAACGAATCCTTCCCACTTACCAAATGTAGGCGAGCCTACCCGGAGATCCACCACTACATCATACACGGCGCCTGCCGTCACTCGGACCAGCTTTGCCTGAGGCGTTCGAGACTGGAAATGGAGCCCACGCAGTACTCATTTTTTGCTTTTTGAGTGATTGTCCTGGACGAATCGTGCCTCTATGCCGATTTTGGCAAACTCAGTCTCGGAATACGTCTCCATAAAAAATCCCCGAGCATCTCAGAAAACTTGAGGCTCGATGATATAGCAATCGGTGAGGGCTGTGGGGGTTTTGACGAAGGACATATTTTTAATTTACGAGATTCATGAGGTATTTTCCGTATCCATTTTTCATCATTGGTTTGGCGAGTTTCTCGAGTCAAGTCTGATCGATCCACCCCATCCGATAGGCAATTTCCTCTGGACACCCGACTTGGAGTCATTGGCGTTTTTGGATAATAGAGATGAAGTTTGCAGCATCCATCATGCTCTCATGTGTCCCTGTATCAAGCCACGCATATCCACGATGCATAATCTCTACCTTGAGTTGATTCCGACGGAGGAACTCCTCATTCACTGAGGTGATCTCGAGTTCTCCTCGGTTGCTTTTTTCTATATTTTTGGCAACCTCGATCACATCATTGGTATAGAAATAGAGTCATACAACCGCAAAATTGGACTTCGGATTTCGAGGCTTCTCCTCGATAGAGACGACCTGATGCGATCTATCGAACTCGACCACGCCGTACCTCTCTGGATCTGATACCTCATATCCGAACACGACCGACTGACGCTCCTGTGTCACTATCCGTATACTCTCCCTGAGGAGTACTGAGAGTCCATCACCGTAGAACAAGTTGTCCCCGAGGATGAGGCAGACATCATCAGTTCAGATGAACTCCTCTCCGATCACAAATGCCTGAGCGAGACCATCGGGACTTGGCTGCAATGCATACTGGATCTGTATCCCCCACTGAGATCCATCACCGAGCAATCGGACAAATCCTGACTGATCCTCAGGCGTCGTAATGATGAGTACCTCTCGGATACCCGCGAGCATGAGTACAGAAAGTGGATAATAGATCATCGGCTTGTCATAGATCGGCATGAGTTGTTTCGAGATGGCCATCGTGATGGGATAGAGGCGAGTTCATGAGCCTCAGGCGAGGATTATTCATTTCATAGTTTTATGAATTTAAAGATAAAATACTACCGTTCTGTCAATTCCGTCTTCAAACTTTACCTTCGGCTCCCACCCCAGTTCCCTTTTTATTTTGCTCGCATCGATCGCATATCTCTTGTCATGTCAGGGGCGATCAGGAACGAACGAGATGAGTGAATCATCTTTTCACATGGCCTCGAGCAAAATCTTGGTAATCTCCAGATTGGTATACTCATTGTTGCCTCCGACATTGTACGCAGATCCAGTATTCGCCCGAGTGAAGACTTCCCAGATCGCATCGCAATGATCCTCGACATAGAGCCAATCTCGGATATTGGATCCATCTCCATAGAGTGGGACTTTTTCGTCCTTTTGGATTTTTGCTATAAAAAGTGGGATCAGAGAGATATTGTTCTGATGGGCTCCATAGTTGTTCGAACAACGAGTTATCGTATAGTCGAGTCAGAAGGTGCGACCATACGCCTGCACGAGGATATCACCTCCTGCCTTGGATGCTGAGTACGGTGATGATGGCTCGATATGGGTCTCCTCGGTGAAGTAGCCAGAATCTGGGATATCTCCATACACCTCATCGGTCGAGATATAGTGGAACCGCTTCATGCCGAATTCCCGATGCAGGTCCAGGAGATTCTGCGTTCCGAGCACATTGACCTCAGTGAAAAGTCGCGGATTGCGGATCGAATTATCGACATGCGACTCAGCGGC
>JAYTJD010000052.1:0-11402 GCA_043731405.1 Candidatus Altimarinota bacterium | reverse complement strand
ATCGAGTATGGTTTCCCATACTCCTTTTCGATAAAATCCCGAGCGGCACCGATCGCGAGATCTGAGAGATTGACGGAGTCAGTTCGCATATAGGTAATGTGTCCATTCTGGTAGAGTCGTTGGGCGATATCCATCGTCATCTTGACGCCGTATCCGAGCTTGCGAGATGCCTCTTGTTGGAGAGTCGATGTCGTGAACGGAGCTCCTGGGGTACGAGTCCCTGCCTTGACCTCACTCTCGGTGAGTGTGAATGCTTCAGTTTGGGGAAACGTGAAGATAAGGTTTCATTTTTTGTCCTTCTGCGTCTCTATCCCAGAGAAATCAATCCCATGACTCGCAAAAAATCCCTGAATATCTGCCTCCGTTTTCATCTTCGCCGCTTTGCCACCCACCTTGGTGAGCTCGATCATCATCGGAGTGGTACCACCAATTTTGGCCATGATTTTCCAGCTTTCTTCTGGTTCAAATGCTCGGATCTCGCGTTCTCGTTCGACGAGGATCTTGACGGCCACTGACTGGACTCGTCCTGCTGAGAGTCCTGGTCGGACCTTTTTCCAGAGAACAGGCGATACCTCATATCCTACGATACGATCCAGTATTCGACGAGATTGTTGGGCATTGACGAGATCGATATCTATTTTACCTGGCTCATTGAATGACTCCAGAATGCGATCTTTCGTAATTTCACTATATTTGACACGAGTAGCTTGTGTCGGATCAATTCCCAAAACATGAGCAATATGCCAAGCAATAGCCTCTCCTTCACGATCCGGATCGGTTGCTATAATGATATTATTTGCTTCTTTCGCATATTTTTTGAGTTCGGTGACTCGTTTTTTTTTCTCAGGTGATACCTCATAGTCTGCGATGAATCCACCTGCGATATCGATACCCATATTCTTCGTAGGGAGATCGCGAATATGTCCAAAACAAGCCTCAACTCTATAATCCTTTCACAGATATTCACCGATTTTTTTTGCCTTAGTTGGAGACTCGACAATCACGAAATTTTTTGCCATTTGTTATATTTTTTAGAGGATGAATTGGTTTTTAGAGTAGTGTGAGTCAAGCAAAAGTCAAAAGATTTTGAAAAAATCCCTACCGAAGTAGGGATGTATCTATCTATTTGATCGGCTTGCGTATCGGAGCGGAGTAGTCCGCACTACCAGTACTCGATCGAGCCAATTCATCTATACGGTAGTATGATCTAGCGTCTGCAAGCGAAAGCTGTGTATCGATCAGTCCCGCCGCATAGACGATCTCATCGGAGTGAGACGGGAGAAGTCTATACTTGCCTCCTACGAGTTTGTCGATACGGAGACTATTCGTGTGATCGAGAATGCTCGTCGTACAGTTGTTCCAGAGCGTATTGTAGAACTCTGGTTCTCTCGTGAGACGATCTGCCTTTATGAGCATAGATCGCCACAGGAGCTGGATCTTCTCTTTGTCAGTTTTGATCGGATACATATAGACTTCATTTTTTCGATAGTCAGTTCTGAGTTTGATCACATCTGACTCTGTCGCGATCACATAGGCAAGCTGATACTGATTGAGGATGCCATCGATCGCATCAAATGCCTGTCCTCGCACCTTGCGGATCTCGGCTGATATGGCGAGATGTCTACCCCCAGAGAATGAGAATGTGAGCATCGTATGAGCCGGACCATCATGATCAGAGAATGGGGTGATCACATAGTGCACTGCCTCGATATCTGCGAGAGCGTATGACCCAGTCATATATCTGGGAGTATACTCGGTTTCACTCTTCCATACGAAGTCTCGGATATGAGCGACTGTGACAGTATCACCAGACCATGATATCTCAGGCAAGATAGCATCCATCGGATCCCAGTCTTTGTAGAGAGTAGGCTTCTGTGAGAGCCACCATGCGAGTCACACGGTGAGTGAGAGGAGAAATGCTATGAAAAAGATTCGCTGAAACCAGTACCAGAAGAAGCAGGTTGCACTCCAGAGAAATGAGAAAAATGAACAAACTTTCTGTAAGAAGGAACTACTATACTTGAGTCGAGATTGCTCTGAACGTGAGGCACGATATAACATAGATAAAGAGAGAAAATGCTAAAGTTTGGTATGCAATTTTTGGTAAAAAAAGATGGTGATGCTGGCACTCGAGATACCCACAAGGATACCACCTAAAATATCACTCGGATAGTGTACCTGGAGATAGAGTCGAGAGAGGGTGACTCAGAGTGCTACAATCCAGATGATGATGACTGATAGTTGAGACCTCTTCCAGAAAAAATATGAGAACAATATCGTGGAACATCAAGATGCACTCGAATGCCCCGATGGGAACGAAGAAGTAATAGGATCTGGTATAAGTAGTACTATATCTGTGAGTTCTTGGAATGGTCTCAATCTATGAAAAATATGTTTGAGGATTCATTCTCAGAGAACAATATTCAAGATCATAGAAGATAGGAATATATATCCGATCGATCTATATAACCGCAATATGAGCATCATGGCAATGAGCAGGAGCCAGATCAGTCAAAAGTCTCATAACTGTGTAAGTGATATCATCACTATGTTGAATATATCACTATGCAATAGTGCCATTTGGGTGATTATGGTCTGGTCAAAATGGATTATAGTGTCGATCATATAGTATTATTTTTGGATATCATAGTATGGATATAGATAACCGAATCCCCACCGAAATGGAGTCGGTACACCGGGATTACCACCGAAAAGCACCCCAGCGAACATCCAGTTTTCACGGAAATTGTGTCATTTTCGAGCTATACATGCATAGAGCTCGGCATCTGCGAGGAGTTTTTTGTACATCGGTCATCCTTGCCAATAAGCTCTATCGTGAGCCTCACAACAGTCACTATAGTCACCATCCACATAGAGAGTACAACCATCAGTCTGGTATGGGTGTACGACTCCCACTGTCGTATTATGACGGGTCATCATGACACTCAAGAATAATGTCAAAAAATGAATCACCAAGGCTATACCGAGTCATAGTAGCAAATATCGAATCCAGAGTAGCAAATACCGTTTCATATTTTATTTTTTGATGAATGTTACTGAGCCTCCTTCTTGGATCCATTTTTCGATTTTTGCGAGCATACTCTCGAGATCTCGAGCTGGGAGATTGCTACTCAGATATCCGAGTACGTACGCATGGGCACTCGCGAGCTCTCTAGGAGCGAATGCCGTCTTGTGGAGAGACTCCGTGATATAGCGAGCGAGTCGGATCACGCCAGATCGCCGAATAGTGAATGATCCAGTACCCGAGACAAATTCTACTGCGGAGATATCACTCACATCGATCTTATCCAGATCCCGAGCCAGATCTCCAGTGAATGGATTCACATCTGCCGTGATATCGGGCGTATCGGTGTTGGTATCTTTTTTATCTGAATCGGATCCGACTATATTCTCGAGTGAGAACTCCTCCTGCCATGAGCGAGAGACGTATTTGCCATAGAGCTGAGAGAGATACATCATGACTCCTCCAGCGATCATGAGAGCGATGACACGGGTGATCGCATCGAGAGCGTCTTGCCAGAGATCATAGCCGAGGATCTTGATCAATGCAAAAGTCCCGATATAGAGACCAAAAGTCCTGAGTAGTGGGCGATCGATCGATATACCTCGGATGATAGTGATAGCAGCTATAGCCGTCAGATAGATTGATACGGCGAATACACCGAAGAAGTGATCGATATAGAGTGATGAGATGATGAGTGTAGCGATAAGTGCGATCGCCAGATCGATGTATCCCATGGTATCTCGTGCCTTGTATCCAACATAGCCGATCCCGAGCATCACACCGAGTGCAGTGAACTGGATGAGGAGCGGGAGGATCTCGAGTCTATTAAGTCAGTCGAATCTGTAGAGGAATACAAAACAAAATAACACAAACAACACACTCGAGAACTGCCGGTGGATGAGCTGACCGAATGATCGATAGAGATTCGTGAGTACGAGAACAAAAATCGAAATCCCAAGTAGACTCCATCCAGTACTCGTCGACGGGATGATACGAGATACACCGTATCCGATACCGAGAATAGCAAATATATGGAGAATATCGTGGAACATTCGGCTCGGTTTCTTTTCACTACGGATGAAATAGAGGCTCGCAAATACCGACACCATTGCTATAGCGAGTATAGCAAGCGTGAGATAGTCTCTCTGGAATATTGAATCTATGAGCACCACCTGCCTGACGATCCCGATGAGGAATACGAGACAAGCCGCTATATATATTCGCAGATCGCCGAGTCGGGTATAGACGAGATAGAGGATCGTAGACTCGAGTATCCATGCGAGACTCATCATACCAGGGAGATCTCAGAATACGAATGCAAGAGCAAGAGTAAAAAGTGACAGTGGCAGTGCGAAGAGTACGAGGAGATCTATCTTGCTATCTGTTGGCAATGTCGCGATATCCACTCATCGATCAGAGAGGAATCATGACGACACAATCATACCATAGATGAGATACACGATAGCCTGGACGATATAGGCGACACCCATCGCGATACCTGGGAACTCTATATGCCCAACCTGATAGATCGCCGTCGTGATGACGAGGGCCGACACGGGGAGTGCGATGAGCAGAGCAGGTCTATGTGCAATCATCTGATCATCTCGCATCAGGATATACGGTACTATGAGAGATATAAGGAGATAGATACTGAGGGCTAATGTAGTAATAGTGATGCTCATCTCGAACATATTCGGATATATCATCAGTATCCCTGAGAGGATGATCGCCATGAGGAGATATATAGCATCTCGCAGACGAATAGTGAATATACTGGCTCCGATGAGGAGTAGTATTGCCATCGCTCGAGTCGAGAGGATCGTCGAGAGATCGATCGCTATAGGATCTGCGACAGTGATCCCGACGAGCGTGAGAGCTGCAAAACCGATGAGAGCTACGGATCCTAGGAGAAGTGAGGCGGTTCTGAACATCAAGACTCAAAGGAGAGCAAACACCATCGATCCTGTTATGAACAACATACCGATGCTCTGTCATCCATCAACGATGAATCCTATGAGACTCATTGCAAATGCGATGCCACCGAACACCACGATAGACGCCACAGATATGAGAGACTGCAATGTGAGCCAAGCCCCAATACCAAAAAGTACCACTATAGAAAGAGGAACTATGAAATAGGATGATGACACAAAAGTCGAAGCAAATAGTACAACATATCCAGCAATCAATATGGGAACAAGAGATATCTTGGCTCTATATGAGGCGATCGACAATGCTACTACACTCACGAAAAGACTAGCACAGATCACCATCACAGATCATCCATTTGCATCCAGAGTAGCGAGCGAGAGGAGTATCATCATTCCCATTATGCCGATTCACTGGAGATACTCGACACTCTCAGATTGGGCGAGTCTCGTGTAGAGACTATTGATGACAGCGATTGCGACCGTGAGTATCGTTGTATAGATAACGAGGAGGTATATACTCGAGCTCGTTGATCCCACGAGAAACGGTGTCAAATAGGCAAAAATAAACGCAAAACCGAGAAGTACTCGAGAGCAAAATACGAGAGAGATAGCGATCGCGAGTCCTGTATTGAGGAGGAGGGCGATCGTCGTCAGAGACTCAGAGAACAATACACCATCTCCAGCATCAGATCCGAGGAGATACCGTCCAGAGAGAATTGTGAGGTAGTTCACAGCGATACCCACGCCGAACAATACTCTCGACTCAGTGGTGATATCCCGATGATTCATCCAGACTCAGATACCGATAAGGACTCATCCGAATGCAAGTCCAATCAGTGTCTTCCCTACTGGTCCAACAGCTGCGAATATGAGCCAGAGAAAAAATAATGCCCCAAGAAAAAGGAGTATACCTCCGACCTTTGCAAGCGGACGATCCGAGAAAAATGAATGGAGATAGAGCCCAATCTTCGATGGCTCTTCTGGAATATATGCAGTCTGCGAAGCCATTTCTTCTATTTGCTTGAACTTATCCCTATCATCATTTAGATCTTCTCATAATTCTTCTACAAGAGCATCGAGTCCAGTACCTGTTCGATTGACCTCCGATCAATCTATATCCATCACGACAGTTGATGTCGGGATAGTCGCATTCGTATAGGATTTTGTTTTTGTATGAGATATATCTGTTCTATCAGGTGAAACAATTGCTATCGTATTAATTTGCCTTTCTAGTTGTGATACGGCCTCATTGATACGAGCAGAGGAGAAGAATATTTTTTTGATGATCATTGTCGGGATCACAAAGATGAGCAAAGCCCAAACTTCAAAATAATAAAATAACTCTCGCGTAAAATCGAAGAAGCTCATTGTACTAATAATGAGGACAAGAGATACCACCCATGCGAGCCGATTGAGGAGAGAGTACATAGAGAAGGAGTGAAAAAATAGGAAATGGAAAACTAGAATTTGAACCGACGCAAAAAGAATATGATACCACCGATAAATAGAAGTGCTATAGTTGCAAAAAGTACAATAAACACTGTTTTATTGGATTCCAGCATACGATCATCCTTGGTATCGCAGCTATTTCCAACCTTGTCTCCATCAGTATCTTTTTGATCATTATTATAGAGAGCTGGACAGTTATCCGCTCCATCCAGGATACCATCAGCATCAGTATCTTCACAGGCGTTCCCTACGTTATTATTGTTATCATCTTTTTGATCAGTATTGGATACTATCGGACAATTATCTCTCCATCACTCGATGCTATCACTATCTTCATCATCACACATATTCCCTTTTCCATTTTTGTCATCATCTCCCTGATCAGTATTCTGTATTGAGATACAGTTATCACAGACATCACCGACCCCATCCCGATCAGTGTCTCTCTGGTCTGGATTGGGTGCTTTCATACAGCTATCGCCCAAGTCGAGAATACCATCTTTATCAGTATCATTTACTTTTCTATACTCGATATCTCGATCACAGACATCTCATTTTCCATTTTTATCGAAATCAATTTGATCGGGATTATAGAGTCCACAGTTATCCATGATATCACCGATTGCATCCTTATCAGTATCTTTTTGATCTGGATTTTTGACATGTATTGCATTGTCGATGGCGTCGACTATCCCATCACCGTCAGAGTCAAACTCACAGGCGTCTCATAACTGATTTACATTTAGGTCTTTTTGGTCAGAATTGGGCACAGTCGGGCAGTTATCTTGTGCACCAGAGATATTATCTGCGTCATCATCAGAACAAGCATCTCCTCGCCCATCATAGTTACGATCCGCCTGATCGGGATTGGGTACTGTTGGACAGTTATCAGATGTACCCGAAATGCCATCAGTATCACTATCATTTTTGTAGAGTGGATTACGAGCAAATCTCAGCGTCGAGGACATTTTCGGTGACTCATATGTCGCCGGAAAGTACGGCACAACAGGCATCGTAGTGTCGCAGACCGAGTTACGATATGCAGTAATCTCGCCAGTTCATGATGCCATCACGAGGTATCCGAGATCTATATCGGGATAAAAACTAATTCCACGAATCCAGCTTGGATTACTCTGAATAACTACTTTGCGAAATACCATACGGATATAGCGTACATCAAAATCTGCAATACTATCACGTGTTACAGAGAAATATGATCTGCCATCAGTAGAGACCTCAAAAATGACCTCTGCAGGAGTCGTATAGTCGAATATCGCTGTGAATGTATCCTTCTGATATACTTTCTCTAGGACAATCTCTAGGACAACATCCCTCGTCGAGAGCTGATAGGGATCGATCTCGGTATGTGTAATACTCTCACTATCCATGATAGGCATGGTATCGAGTATGCCAGATATAGTGTATTGGATCGGTGGTACTTTCTCGCTAGATATATTGAGAGACGGGAGTACCTGCTTATTTTGAACAAAAATAACGGGTAAAGACTCATTGCTATCAGATAGCATAACCTTGAATGGCTGCTCTATCTGAGTACCAAGAACTGATATTTCTCTGAAACACTGAGTTTCGAGTGCAGACGCAACAGGAATCAATAATCAAAATAACACAAAACAGGAAAATATACTTCTCATAGAAAATGAGTAAGAGAGTAAACTACTCTAGTATATATTTTGTATTCAACGTGTCAAATGATTACAACGACTGATCCGCTTTGTTAATGGATGTCTCTATTATAGGCAGTATGTATATACTTCATACTGAGTATTTCAAATACAAAAAAATACCTATACAAGATAAGGATAGTGATATATGTTTCTATTATTATGGAGTTGATCCTGACCGATCATATCCGAACTCTTCATGCTATGTGACTGAGGCTAGAGCTTTACCGAGATTGAGTATAGAGATTTCAGGAACAAATGCAAATTATTTTTTGTGAGAGACGTAGATAAACGCTGGCCAAAAATTGCGTAACTCGTATACAATGCGAGTCACATCAAAATATCGACGAACATCTGATATGTTCTGAAGTGCATACTGATACTGCACGAATCTCCCTCATATACGGAGTGATGCCTCGGCCGCTCTGAGAATATGGTCTACTCACTCTGGAGATATGCTCCCGAGAGGAAGAGTAGAGACCACTATATCTACTGATCCGACAGGGAGGATCTGACCGATATGAGCCGCACTGATCTCATGGATATCACAGTATTGCCCATATTCACGCCTGAGCTGTATGATGCATTTTGCATCATTTTCGACGATAATGAGTTTTGTCTCTGGAGATTTATATTGGATGAGATACCTTGTCAGTGCTCCATATCCAGCACCGAGCTCCACGATAGTACCAGCTCCTTGTATCTCAGCCATAGCTATGACTCGACGTGCGAGCCACCGAGATGATCCGAGTGAGTATCCTATATCCGACCAGAATTTGCGAGTCCAGCATCTGAGATTCATAAAAAGAAAAAAAGTACCGATATAGTATCCATACTTTTTTAAATGCAAACAATTTTTACTAATCCCCGTTATAAAATCTCTCAAATACGAGATACTCGAGAAAGAAAAAAATTTCCGAAGAAAGCTTACATATAAGTAAGTGTACCACAGGGGTATTTCCAATGCGACAAGTCGCAAAGGGGCATCAAGGGAATTTTTTTCTGACGATGAAGATCCGAGATTATCCGCCAACGAAGTGGCTGATAAAATCGTATGCAGAGCTCGATGTATTTCAGAGATTTTATCTCATGATCTTGAGGAATTCTCGGATCTCTTCCATATCCTTATCAGCAATTGCCTCTCACTTTGCTGTAGACTTTTCGATAGCACAGAGTATCTCCTCGTTGATGGCTTGTCCGAGAGCTGATCTGACTGCTGAGAGCTGTTGTATGATCTCACGAACTCCATCCTCATCCTCGATCATCTGCACAATACCTCGAATCTGTCATTCTATACGACGTAGCCTGTTTGTTACTCGTTTTTTTTGGTCTAGGTCTTTTATTTTCACGGTATTATAGATTATAGATATACAGGGTCAATACTCCCCAGTAGTATATTGGTATTTTTGTACTTTGCAAGTTTTATATGTGAAATAATGGTGATGGTGAAAAAAACTTCCATTTTCTCATATTTTCTATATAATCCCCTCATAATAATTATCTATTACCGGTATGGAAAATACAATCCTCCCACTCGTAACAGAGTTCTGGACTGGCCTCGGTATCACCGTAACCAGACTCACTGTAGACATCATATGAGATGATATCAATATCCGAGTCGAGACTCCAGATAGTGCACTCCTGATCGGGATGCATGGCAAAAATATAGAAGCGTTCCAACATATTCTCTCTCGCATGATAGAACGAAAAACGAGCTCATTCGTCCATGTGCATCTCGAGGTGAACGACTATATGAAGCAAAAAGATGAGAAACTGATGAGACTCATAGACTCCAAAATAGAACTCGTACAGTCTACCTGACAATCAATCCCAATAGCGAGTCTCACTCCATACGAACGCAAAAAAGCTCACAGCTACATAGCAGACAAGCAGATAACTGGACTCTCGACTCAATCCGAGTGAGAATGAGCCGATCGAGCACTCGTACTCTCATATGTGAGCCCCTTAGTCGGACAATCGAGTCAGGTATCCGCAACTACACCTCCAGCATCTCCAGCCAAGTCCGAAGTCCTCATCTCTGATGATGGAGTCGGCATCTAATATATTTGTTTCTATTTATATGAAATCTCTGTTTCTTTTATTTTTTACGATCATCATAGTCTCACTCGCTTCGTGGGGGTTTTTGTCATACGGTACCACTCGATGATATAGCGAGTATCAGGCAGGCTGGGAATATCGTCGTCTCCATCCAGATATGATCACTTCTCCTGCAATCGTGAAGCTATTCGATATGGGGCATACGACCTCCTATGCGAGCTGGACGTGGCTCTCACTGATTCAGTATGTCGGAGACAATGTTGGGGGCAATAGATTTCTCGAGTTCTCTCACCGTATGCTCACTCAGATCACAGATCTCCACCCCTACTTCACGAGACCGTATGAGATCGATCTCATACTCACGCCTCTCTCTGCCGGAGAGAATATGACTCCCGAGGCGAGAGTAGCCAGCAAGATCGCAGCAACCAACGCCATAGCACTCGGGGATGTGTGACTCACTCGACTCTGTGATATGAACAAAATCGAGAAAATAAAAAAGAGAGATATATCTGAAGCCCTCTGGAGCGATACATCACTATGAAATCCATGTGCGAGTGGGATGCTTCCCTACTATCTGGCATTCACGACCTATCAGATGGGTGAGAATCGGGCAAAAGCCTCCGAGTACTACAAGATCGCCAGTATGAATGATGATGGACCTCGTGCGAGTCGGATCCTCGGTATCCTCGCACTCTCAGCGGAGGGTGACTATATGGCGAGTGCACTCAACTTTGCCCTAATAGGCTCTACAGGATACGATGTCGATCCCTATAGCTGTCGAGCAGTGGCAACTGACCTGATACAGGACCTCATAGCAAAAAGAAAACCCGATACCAACTGGATCAATGAGCTCAATAGGGCTGACAAAAATCTCAAAGATACTAGAGAAGAAGATAATCCCATATCCAACTCCAGTGACAACTGCTATGATATGACGACTCGCAGTATCAAGAGTATCTATCTCAGCTATATCGGGGATCTCGCGAGATGAACCGATGCAAAAAATGGAGATGATCTCATCCGACTCAGAAAACTGGCAATCATCCCTACACTCTCCATCCACAAATGATACAGCGTCAGGGAAAAAAACGGAATCTGGGAATATCAGGGAAAATAACCAAAAAATCATATGCTCAAATTCGACCCTATCACTCTCAGCGACTGGCAATCTCGCAATATCAGATCGATCTCTCTCGAGTTCATCGCCTCTGGCTGCGAGTGAACAAGTATTACTATACATGAGAGTACCATACTCCC
>JAYTJD010000051.1:0-4525 GCA_043731405.1 Candidatus Altimarinota bacterium | reverse complement strand
AATACCTCATACTCAGCACTCATCATCGGTATCGCCATCGTCATATCTGCTTGGATCATCGGTAGCAATATCAATCACACAGCAACCATCACGAGCGGTAATCAGAATAGTATCTCTGTCAGTTGAGATGGCAAAGTATTTGCGACACCAGATACATTCCTCCTCACTGTCATTGCCGAAGAAAAAACCAAAACGACGCAAGAAGGATTTGCTCAGGTGGGTGCCAAGATCGCAAGTCTGAAAGAACTCATGAAGACAAATGGAATCGCTGACAAGGATATACAGAGCGTACAAATCAGTATCAATCCGAACTATAACTATGATAATGGGAAGTCGACGATCGATGGATTCGTTGCGACGCATGGTCTCACGATCAAAATCCGAAAACTCGACTCCGTGGATGCTATCCTCTCGGGTGTGAGCTCGGTTGCCTGAGTCCGGATACAGAGTACTGGATACGATATCGATGACAAAACAGAACTCTATAGGACGGCTCGCAATCTCGCGATCGCAAAAGCCCGCCAAAAGGCCGAAGATATAGCAAAAGCGAGTAGCATCAGTATGTGAAAGGTCATCTCTATCAATGAGAGTCAAGAGTCCACTCCACCTCTCTATCAGAATCAGATGATGAAGGTATCCAATGGTGTCGAGATGAGCGATGCTGGAGGTGTCTCTGCTGGACAACTCGAGGTCACGACTACGGTCGCTATCAACTACGAGATTCTTTAGTTTTTAGATGATTTCTGTGTTATAGGTCAACCTCGAGTATATTCTTGGGGTTGATTTTTTGGAATTTTCCATATCCTGAGTCCTAAGTTCTAAACTATAATCCCTACTTCCCCATGGCCAATATCGATATCGCTCCGAGTAAAACTATGCTCAATCTCCTCCATATCCTCCCAGCATTTGCTGACGAGTCAAAGCTCCGAGTCAACGCACTCATCGAGATCAACTCTATGACGATCAACAAATACGAGATCATCACCGAGACAGGTACGCTGAAGCTGGATCGTGTTGGATATTCATCTCTCGCGTACCCATTTGCCTATGGAGCTATTCCTTGTACCTGGGATCACGACAATGATGCTCTCGATATCGAGATCGTCGGAGTCACAGAGCCACTCGTGCCAGGGTGTCTCGTAGAGGCTCGCATCATCGGGATCATGCGGTTCGACGACGGTGGGGAGATCGATGACAAGGTGATAGCCGTACTCGCCGATGACAAGCGGATGGATCATATCACGAGCTATGAGCAACTCGGAGCACATTGGGTAAAGGAAACTCAATACTACTGGGAACATTACAAAGATCTCAAAAAGCCTGGAACCTGCAAGGTGAACGGATTCTTCGGAGCGGATGAAGCGGTGAAAACAATCAAAGAATGCGAAGCGAGATATGTGAGTGACTATGTGCCAAAATTTAGCTAATCTCTCGTCCTATGTCTCAAAAATTAGACACCATTGCTATCGTCGAAGATGAGGACTTTTATTACTGAAAAATGTTATTATTTTTATCAGAATTAAATATTCCCATCGAAAGATACATAAGCAGGAAAGGTGCTTTAAGGTTTGCAGAATCAACAAAGCAAACTAAAAACAAAGTATTCTGGATTATTGATGGTAATTTTCCAAAATTTGATAATGAATGAATAGAAACTATGTGACCAAGTTTGATTCGAAATATGGAAGACTATGAGATATCATACGCAGGAATGGTATGATTCACGTCAGATCTAAGAATATTTGTATGAATAGATGTTCTAGTATTCAAAAAACTATATTTCACAGAATCAATGTGAAATATAGTAGAACTCATACTCAAGGCTCATAAATCCTAACCTCAATATCTGATGTCTCTCGAACTCTACTCATATCTCCTATCCATATCTGTACTAGCACTCGGATCTGTCACCCTCGTGACACTGATCCCATACCTCTCGAGTGCAACGGTCCGTACGAAGTTACAAAATATCCCCTACTTTCACATCGTGAAATTCATCGGATTCTTGGCTATATTCTCGACAATCTGAGTGATGATATATCAGCTCTACTACGAGCTCGAGGTCTGTGAGCTCTGCTGGTGGCAACGGATATTCATGTTTCCGATCGATATCATAGTCCTCGTATCGCTCTATTACAAGACAAAAACTAGTCATGTGATCATCGGTATTCTCTCTGCGTTCGGTATATTTTTTGCGGGATATCACTACTACTACCACTTCCGTGGATGGGTACTCGGCGAGATCGTCTCACTCCCATGCTCTGTCGGTGGACTCCTCCCGGCGTGTACCGACAACAACGGGATCCTGCAGTTTGGATTTGTCACGATACCGTTGATGGCACTCATCGTATTCATAGCGATTCTCTGGCTCTCATATGTAGCACATAGAGTACAAAAATAGAAACAAAAATCCCCTACCATGATGGTGGGGGATTTTCGATGAGTACTCATAAAAAGTTCTTTAGTGGAGTGACTCAATTTGATCGAGTATAGCTAGCTGTTTGTGCAAATTGTTGAACTGATTGGACGATATTTTCCCAATTATTCTTCCAATCAGATACATCTGACATTGTTGAGAGAATATCCATAAACATCTTGAGCCTGACTCGCTTCGTAAATCCATCATGAGATGATTGTATCTCTTGTGATACATCCTGCCAAGCAAATGAATTGGCATCTATCCTGTTTGCTTGCAAGAGATGCTCAACCATAGACAAAAATGGTCGCCACACATGAGCAATGAAGTTGCCATCACCAATACTCTCACCTCATTGCTTGCTCGATATATTGTATGTAATGATCGTGGAACGAATAGCTCTGATATAACTAATGAACTCATTATTTTGTGTGAGTGTATTCAACTCTCATGGTGTTCCATTGGTACTGAGAACTGTATTTTTATCTGAGATATTAATATCCAATTCATCTTGTATACCAGCCGATAGTACCTCTGCGATGAGCTCTGATATATTTTGAGCTATATTTCATATAGGTGTATCTAGATCTATTGTGAGTTGTGTGATATTTGCTTTTATCATTTGCAACTCATCTATCGATTGTTGTGTGATAGTCTTTCACAGGATATTATCCACTCGTACTTGGATGCGTCCAAGTTTTTCTTCTGTGGAACGTGCCACTTGTTGTGATGTATCGATAGTATCATTTACTGATGATATTTTTGGTGCACTATTTTTGGTTTTACTTTTCTTGATTGTAGGAGACAATTTTTGTTGTTCTTTTAGAACTTGCATTGTTTTGAATTTATTCATTTCTTGCTCATAATAATTCAGAGATAGCTTCATAAAAATGGCTCGTGGAGGAAATAGTAGTCCATTTTGTTGTTTTGGCACCTTTCGTCGTAATTCTCGAGGCAAAGAATCTCCAGGATTCCAATATTCAATCCAATATTTTCATAATTTTTTATTTATATCCTGGGGTATGAATCCAGCAAGAATATCACCATCAGAGATAGCATCAAGTTCTATTGTGTGACGATCCAGATTAGAACATAGGGATTTCTGATTAGATTTTTTCACATATAGGCGAAGATCTTGCTTGAGTCTTTTTATCTGTTCATTGAGATCCTTCCTAGTTTTTTCTATTTGTTCTAGATATGGGGTGGCAAATATATCTAAAAATCAATCAAATTTGATGCCATATTTGCCTCTAGATTTCATATAAGTTGCCACTTCTCTAAAATCAATAATAATAACTCATCATGTAGTCAGTTCGACTGTATGTAATGAGGTCTCTTTTTCCAGTCGAAAATCTGGGATTGCATTATTTCACATATATTTTTGATTTGAATTTTGTTAATTATAATAAAAATTATTATATGTCAATTTTTATATTGTGTTATAATACTTTTTTGCTTATTTCCACTTTTTTGCTTATTTCCACTTTTTTGCTATACTGCCCATCTATGCAAAATGAAACAAACACCCCTACTCGCCGACTTGTGCTCACTTGTCAGTCTGGACTCGAGTCACTCGTCAAGCGAGAATGCGAGAGACTCGGTTGTACTGAGATCGTAGCAACTGATCGACTCATCTCTTGTACGGGCACTGACCAGAATATGTATGAGCTCCTCGTGTGGAGTCGATTCTCGAATCGGGTATATATCGAATTGGCAAATACGAAAATCGAGGATTTCGATATGCTCTATGACACCCTGAATGCCCTCAAGTGGACAGACTATCTCACGGGCAAAGAGCGGATCATCGTCGAGGCAGCGTCGACCAGATCTACACTCGAGCACACTCCGACGATCCAGAGTGTGAGCCAACGGGCGATATTCTCCACACTCAATACTCCGAATCTCACCAATGGAATCGAGGTACATATCCTCATCCTGATCGTGGATAATATTGCTCATATATTGCTCGATATCACTGGTGATCCACTCCACAAGCGTGGATATAGACGAGAGGCAGGAGAGGCACCGATCAAAGAAAATCTCGCAGCCGCACTCGTCGCATTCGCCAACTGGAAATACGCAACTCCCCTATCGGATCCGATGTGTGGA
>JAYTJD010000050.1:0-4544 GCA_043731405.1 Candidatus Altimarinota bacterium | reverse complement strand
TTGTTTCAAATTCGGGATTTTTTTCGATACAGGTTTTTCGTCTCCATAGAGCCAGTATATTAGGTAAGTAAATACCGTCAACTGGGGAAGACCCTAATCTAAATCCTCATAGTTAATATCATTACTTTCTTGAGTACTAGATGTACTAGTACTACTCATAATCCAAAAACTAATCAAAAGAAATAAAAGCATAGAAAAAATTATTCAAATAATATTGATTATTGTTTTAATAAAACCTTTCACTTTATATTTATCTTGTATAATCATTAATACAAACATAGCAATAATTAAAGCCAATAGCGATATTCAATATAGTTCATGATCTTGCATATAATAAATATTATTTTTTTAAAGGGTGAATAAGATTCAAGCCACAACTAAAATAATAAGTATACAAAATATTTTTATTAGATTCATTTTTTTCTTTGGCATAATTTTAATCTCTAAATGAGAGTTCTTAGTACCAATTGATTCTTTTGTTGATAACTCATATATTACAACATATACAACAATTGGAACGAATATCCATAGTGCAACAAGAAATGGCTTCTTCTCTCATATATCTCTATATCTCTTAACTGATATTAAATACATTACAAATCATAACAACACATTGTAAGCAAGTATTAATTCATCAGATATTCATCATTTTGTTCATCCAATTAATACTAATAACTGAACTATGATAACTGGTAAGATAAATTTTCTATACTCAATTTTATTGAATACTCCTTGGAAGATGGAAAGATTAATGTTTTCTTTCATAAAAATTAAATTGAAAAGAATAATAGATAAGTTAATAATGATACTAAGTAAATCATCTCTACTATTAGTAGTATATTACTATATAAAATATAATTTTGGAATTTTGGATCACTTAAAATTAATGGCCTATTAACTATATTATAGTTTTGAGGATTAGAAATATATAAAAAATTTCCTAAAAAGAACAAAGATATAATTCAAATACATAAAGTAATATAACTATCTCTATAAAAGAATCATATTATCATATATATACTTATAAAAATAGGAACAAATAATTTATTATATGTCATATAACATATGGGTTATCAAAAAAATAAAAATTACTCCATTCATCTACAATTTCAAGGTAGATCACAATAATCAAGACTCTCGTGATATTCTTGTTCAATCTTTGAACTTGAGTCTCCATATCCTCAATTAATATTTGTATTATTTTTACCTAGATTAACCATAAGAATCATTATTAGCATAATCAATAATAAAAGTCAGTCTCTTAATATAAAATCAAGAGATCCCCTTATGATAGAATATATTCTATGAAAAATCTTTAGAATTATTTGGACCAGATTAGTTCTCATGGTTTTTCTTAAAAAAGGTATTTTCTATTTTTCTATTTTTGATAAGTGCAATGAGTGGCAGAATGAATAATAATCACGGCAGTGTAATTTTTCATTGGAAGAGAGTATTGAAAAATCAAAGAGCAAAAAGTATACAGAGTACGAAATATAAATTTCTTCTTTTCTTAGTAAGGGGGAGTGTATTATGCTCATTACATTTACTACATTTAAAATTTCTGAATCACAACAAGAATGATGTTTTAATTTTATTATCTTGTTCATGATTACATTTGACACATTTTTCCATATATATTTTTAGTTAAGAATAAAGCAAACAAAAAAGGAGGATATATCCTATGTTGAGTGCTTAATCCAACCATTGACATCTACCTAGTTTAAAAAGGAGAGGGATATACCCTCCTTGTATGAAACTAGATAGACCAAAAAAATGGCAAAATAAAAAGATGTCTTTTTAAAATGTTGGATTAAGCTTTTTCATTATAGTCTTTATTTATATTTGTCGAATTTTATTATAAAAAAGCCTCCTCAAGTGCTTGAGGAGGCTTTTAGTTTTAAAATTAATTATCCATTCTTCTGACTACCGTTTTTCTTGCGGTCAGTTTCTGTGAGCCACTTTTTGCGAAGTCTGAGAGATTTTGGAGTGACCTCTACATACTCATCGTCACCGATATAGTCGAGACAATCCTCGAGAGTCATCTGGCGAATCGGAGTGAGGCGGATTGCCTCATCAGTTCCAGAGGCTCGCATATTGGTGAGCTGCTTGTTCTTGGTAGGATTGACCACGAGATCAGATCCCTTGAGATGCTCACCGATGATCATACCTTCGTAGATCTCGACTGCTGGCTCGACGAGGATAGGTCCTCTGTCCTGGAGGTTGAACAGTGAGAATGCCATAGTCATACCACCACAGGCAGAGATCATAGAACCGACTGATCGCTTCTCGATAGTTCCCTTGTAGTCCTCATAGTGATCGAACGATGAGTAGATGATACCCTCACCCTTGGTCTCGATGACGAATCGTGAACGGAATCCGAGGAGTCCTCGAGTCGGTACATCGAATTCCATACTCGTGACACCATTGACGGTATTCATATTTTTACAGATTCCCTTGCGTTTTCCGAGCATCTCGAATACGGTTCCAGCGGCAGTCTCTGGTACCCACATGACGACTGACTCGATTGGCTCGTGTTTTTTGCCATCGACCATATGGAAGATGACTTGTGGAGCTCCGACCTGGAGCTCGAATCCTTCACGACGCATCGTCTCGACGAGGACTGAGAGGTGGAGTTCTCCACGACCTGAGACCTTGTATGAGTTACCGTCTGATCCGTCGAAGTCGATACGGAGTCCCACATTCATCTCAGTTTCCTTCTCGAGACGATCTCGGATCTGGCGTGATGTGACGAATTTTCCTTCTTTACCAGCAAATGGAGAATCATTTACCATGAATTCCATAGTAAGTGTCGGCTCATCGACGGTGATAGGAGGCATCGCAACACACTCTGGATCAGCACATACCGTCTCACCTACGTAGATATCAGGGATACCGGCGATCGTGATGATGTCTCCCGCGACTCCCTCTGCGACCTCCATCTTTTTGAGACCGAGTGAGGTGAGTACCTTCGAGATCTTGCCCGTTCGGCGAGTTCCATCATTGGCGATGATCGTGACCTGTTGTCCGACCCGAGCTGCTCCATCGACGACTCGACCGATACCCATACGACCGACATAGTTGTCATACGCGAGGTTGGCGATCTGCATCTTGAGGGGCTTGGTGACGTCATTGGCAGCGACAGCAACCTGCTCGATGATCGTGTCGAATAGTGCTGAGATATCAGTTGCCTCATCGGACATATTCCGCTTGGCGATACCGTCGCGAGCGATCGCATAGACGATACGACCGTCAGTGATATCGAGTTGCTCATCAGTGGCACCGAGTTGGACAAAAAGGTCGAAGAGCATATCCACCACCACTTCTGGCTGAGCGGTTGGCTTGTCGATCTTGTTGATGACGATGATTGGCTTGAGACCGAGTTCGAGAGCCTTCTTCAGTACGAACTTCGTCTGTGGCATAGGACCTTCGTAAGCATCGACAACGAGACATACGGAGTCAACCATACGCAGAACTCGCTCAACCTCAGAACCGAAGTCCGCATGGCCTGGAGTATCTACGATATTGATCTTGTAGTCACCATATTGGACGGCAGTATTTTTCGCATAGATCGTGATTCCTCGTTCCTTTTCTTGGTCGTTGGAGTCCATGATCGTCGTTCCGACATCCTCGTTCTCACGGAATGTGTTGGTCTGTTTGAGGAGGGCATCGACGAGAGTTGTTTTACCGTGGTCGACATGGGCGATGATCGCTACATTGATATATTTCATGTGGGGAAAAGAGAGAAAAAATAGAAAAATGAGCCAGAATTGGCTCGAATTCGCGTGGATTATACCAAAAAATGAAAATAAGCAAGTTTATTTTTGAACGTAATTCTGTGAATAAAAAGAAACCCGCCAAAAGGCGGGTTTGAGTGGTTTTGAGAACTAAAGAGTTCTCATCTCTCGCATTGCACGAGAGAGATATTGGTAGTTATATGTATGTGTATTCGTTTCAGCGAACATCGACAACATTATAACCACTAGAGTTATATGTTGCTGCAGTAGAACCTGACAACGGGATTTTATGCTTTTGGATTATTCCCTGAGCACCACTTATGCCGTTGATTTTCCAAACAAGGTTTTCATTGATCACATTGATTCCATCGACCATACCTTGTGCGTTTTTTGACCAAGATAGAAAGATAGCAACATGCCCATATGGTTCGCCTTGCGGATACTTCGCCAGTCCCTGAAAATGAGCGATCATCGTTCCAGGTTGCATGGTCAAATATAGACTGACTGAATATCCATTGATATTCGATACGAGATAACTCATAAGAGAAGTACCCTTATACCAGGTAGGTGTACCACCCGCTCCAGTCATAGCCTTTGCAAAAGCAACACACTCACCCGATGGGATACCAATCTCAGAAAGACGCTCATAATTATTACCATTCCAGGGGAAGGAAGTGAGATTTTTACCACTCATACTCAATCCACCAGTGTTTTGTACATAGTTAATGTTATTGAACATAGCACTTGTAGCAAGGCTATACTTCAGTGATTTCACGGTACCAAGACTAGGATTAGTGCCAATCATGTATT
>JAYTJD010000049.1:0-4575 GCA_043731405.1 Candidatus Altimarinota bacterium | reverse complement strand
AAAAAAATTCCTTCTCCCGAGTACTCGGGAGAAGGAATTTTTTTATACATCGATATGCTCGACGACACCATTTTTGTATGTGCCATCGGGATTTGTCTCTTGCCAGCTGATTGCATTGACTGGACAGGCGGATATCGAGTCATCAACATCATGGTTCTCATAGCTCGGAAGTGACTTCACACATGAGAGTCCATCATCATCAAATACGAATACATCCCCAGAGATCGCCGTACAAGCAGAACATCCGATACAGGTGGAGTTGACATGAGGCTTACGTAGTATTCATTTGAGTTTTGTAGATTGGTCGTCTGATAGCATAGTTGAGTTTGGTTATTGCTTGCATATTCTATAGATATCGTTATTATTCGCAAGACTTTTTTCTACTTTATATGTCTTTCGTGAAACATTCTATTGCTTCTCTCTCACAGATCTCTCTTTTTGATCTTGCTATCCGATTTTTATTGGTATTTATTCCTTTTTCTTCCTTTGTCTCCGTTTTTCTCACCTATCAACTCGGTATACCAGGTGCCTCATTTATCAAAGAAATCGCCCTATGAGTTGCAGGACTCGCACTCATATATGGCTATAGTCGTAGCTATCTCACGAGCCAAAAATATAGAATCAGGTTCACACGTATTGACTATCTCATCATCGTATATATAGTCGTACTATCGATCGTGACGCTCTGGACTACTGGTGTGCGTGGACTCATATTCGGAGGACGATATGACTTCGCATTTCTCCTCACATACCTTATCGCATACCACGGATTCCCACTTCTGGGGCGACCGATCTCATACTATCTCCGTATTTTTCTCGTATCAGCGGGTTTGATGCTCATCATCAGCGGGCTCCTCAAGTGGCCACTCCATGAGGATCTCCTTCTCTATTTTGGCTATTCTGGGAACCCTTCGGCCTGGGATTTTGGCTGAGCACCTCCGATATTCCATGGGATAGATGGCGCCAATGTCCGCAGATTCCAGTGACTCCTCGATGGTCCCAATACGATGGGGGCATTCCTGATTCTTTTTAGTGGGATATTTGCATACTTCCTTAGATTTCGTCGGGAGTGGTATTTTGTTATTGCGATCATCCTGATGGGGCTCCTTGGGTTGGTACTCTATACCTATTCTCGCAGTGCTCTCATCGGACTCATATTCGCCTATGTGATCGTACTCGTGATGACCCTCTCTTCTCTCTGGAGGCTCTATCGTGGACAGCTGATCGCCGTACTTGTCATCCTCACACTCCTCGGTGGATCGGTGGCAGTATTATTCTCAGGCAAGGCCATGGCGATCATCGGGCGAGCAGGTTCAACTCAAGGACACTCAGAGCGGATGATGGTCGGTATCAATCGTGCTATAGAGCATCCATTGGGTCAGTGACTCGGGAGTGCTGGACCCGCATATCGCTATGTGATGCGACTCACTGACAAGTCAACTACTGAGATGGCTGAGCTCGATAGATACTACATCCCAGAGAGCTGGTATATTCAACAGTTCATCGAGTGAGGCTATATATGAGGGATACTATTTCTCCTCATCATGTTGGCACTATTCATCTGACTCATGAGTATACATCCTATTCTTGGAGCACTCTTCGCTGGAGTAGGTGCCATGAACTTGTTTCTCCATACGTTTGAGTCGAGCGTTGTATCCCTCTCATTATTTCTCATTGTAGGACTCCTGATTGCTCATGCCAACTATGCCAAAAAATAAACCAATTCACATCACCTATATTGGACGACTCGAGAAAGAAAAGGGAATCGAGCTCATTACCGATTGCATCAAAAAGGGTCGAGAAACCAATCAAAATATCGTGTGGCACATCTGTGGAGATGGCTCGTATATGCGTGATTTTCGAGAGTTGGAAAAGTATGAAAAGTCAGATATTCGAATCTATGGACGCATTGATCGCCCGAAAATCAATGAAATATTGATGGAGACAGATCTCGTACTGATGCCATCTTTGTTTCTCGAGACATTTGGACTTGTAGCCCTGGAGACACTCATGCAGTGAGTGCCGGTATGTGGATTTGCTCGTGGGGGACTCATCAACTTTGTCCATCCATCTCTCACACTTGACACGAGCGATCCGATGGGTTCATTTTTCCAGATTCTCGATAGGGAAGAGTTCCCACTTCTTGATGTATCTGATTTTGCATATGATATCTGGATCGAGAGACTGAGGGATCTCACGGATGGAGTGGATCGGATACTCCTTGTAACTGACTATACGAGTATGGTCGGATGAGCGGAGCATTATGTACACGATCTGTCACTCGCACTACACAGTATCGGGAAAGAGGTCGAGATATATGGGTATGAGTGAGACGTGAGTCGGTGGATGCGACTCTGGCTGATGCTCATGACCCCATTTGCATACTGGAGAGGGATCGCACTGGATACAAAAATCCAAAAATACCAACCTGATCTCATATGGATGCATGCTGTACTCAGATATATCTGACCTCATGGGATACGATCGGTATGATGAGCTCACTGCCGCAAGCATATCACCCATCATGACCTCGGACTCATCACGCCGTATCCATCTCGGATATATCGTGAGTCTGACATCCCCGTGAGTCCATGACTATGAGACTGGATATCCCATAGCCATCTGAACATATTCACTATTTTTGCTGTAGTAGGGAAGTGGCTATCGAGTTCTTGGATTTGGCATTATCTCAACATGAGCGGGGTGACACATATTCTCCCATCTGCCTGGATGAGTTCTCATTTTGAGAAATATAGTACCACGCCTCCTATCGTATTCCCACATACGAGCCAAAACAATACTCCTGTCAATAAATAACAGTTGACTCTAAGAGTCAAAACCATATCATTTTCCTATGATTCACAATAAAAAAGGCTTCACACTTCTCGAAATGATGATAGTACTGGCACTGATCGGATTATTTTTTGTCATGACGAGCTATATGACATCGGATCCTCGAATCAATCAGACTCGTACTGAGAGACTTGCCAATACTGTATATGATCAGATGCGTACCGCTCGCAACAATATGATCATCGGACGATGAGTCCTATCTGGATCGACTACACTGGTTGTGACGACACAGAGAGATATCACAATTACCAGTACTGGAGTTGTGACGACCTATACATACAACGGTACGAGTACGGGTACAGAGACTCGGCTCGTGACCCCATTTTTCGACAATGATCCTCTCTACAAGATTAGGAATATATCTGTCTCCTCTGGTGCTCTTGTTCCATGAGCTCTCAACTGGGATCTTACTAATGTAACTAATGCCGTTATCACTATCAAGCCAAATTCTGATATAGCTATTTCTTCTACTCCTGCTTTTACTCCTATTCGAATGCTCAAGGTGACACTCTGATATGGTGATTTTGAGCAATCTGTCATCATCGATCGTGTGTCTGGTATTGTTGAGATCCGCAAGGCTATCGAGGACTAAGGATTTCTGAAAAACCTCAAATCTCATCGCTCGTAAAAATTTCTTTCTCAGTTACTTACTCATATGTAAGCTCCTTTCGAAAAAAATTCTTCTGCATGCGATCTTATCAGTAAAACATTTTTTTTACAGATAATCTCGGAAGCTTCTCGTTTTTGAGCAATCCTGAATAAGAAAAGGTTCATTAGCCATTCGCACAGTCTCACCATGTTGCTAGGAGATTCTCTGGATTGTTTCCAGAGAGTTTTTGTGTCAGGAGTGACGGATGATCCTGTCTGATCCGATCGAGTACGGCGTATATATCTTCATTGGACTCGACTTGCACGAGAGAGCTGCGATATTCCTTGACTCCTGGGAATCCATGGAGGTATTGCACGAGATGCTTGCGAGCCTCCATCATACCGTGACGTCACTTCACTTGCCAGAGGAGATCACCGTGTTCTCTCATCGTTGTCAGTATCTCATCAAGAGTTGGCTCATAGTTGCCCGGGAGGAATCCCCAAGGGTTACCAAAGCTTGCTCTCCCAATCATGAATCAGTCAAGGTTTTTGAGTCCGGCAGGATGTACCATCTTCGCGATTCCATCCTCATACGAGAGCACATCACCATTGCAGATCACTGGGATACCGACATGTTGCTTGAGCTCGTAGATACCAGTGAGATCAGCTCTCCCGGTGAATGCTTGCTTGTAAGTACGACCATGGACTGAGATGAGGCTTGCTCCCGCACCCTCGAGTCACTTCACGAAGTCAACCAAGAGATCAGGATTTTCCCAACCAAGACGAGTCTTGACGGATACTGGTATCTTCACGGCTTTCGCCATCTCTGATACGATAGAGAACGCTGTATCACGATTGATCATCAGAGACGATCCGTGACCACTTTTGACTACTTTTTTGGCTGGACATCCCATATTGATATCGATCCCCGTGATCCCATATCCCTCGATGATCCGAGCTGCCTCGGCGAACATCGCAGGATCCTTGCCGAATATCTGGATAATGAGTGGATACTCACTCGCATCGTGTGTGAGAGCTCGTCTCTGGAGCTCCTTGGAGTGGACGAGACCATCCGCCGAATAAAACTCCGAAAATACCACCGTATTTGGGGCAATTTTTTTCACGATCTGGCGA
>JAYTJD010000048.1:0-1818 GCA_043731405.1 Candidatus Altimarinota bacterium | reverse complement strand
CTATAGACGCCGTATCCTATCCAAAAAATAGAAAAATACAAAATAAAATTGCAAAAACATCCCTTTTTCATATACTTCGGTGGCTTTTTCACAAGAGCAAACTATTTGGCGGCTGTAGCTCAGTTGGTTAGAGCGTCGGACTGTGAATCCGAAGGCCGTGGGTTCAAGCCCCATCAGCCGCCCCATCTGCTTCTTATTTTTGTTTCTATTTCTTAATTTCTTATTTCTTATGTCAGATTTCGCAAAAGATCTCGCAACAGCAACGCCCGTCCAATCGTATAGAGTGGGTGAAGTTGTCAGCGGTACGGTCGTTGTCTCCAATCAAAAAATGATCCTCGTAGACCTCGAAGGTCAATTCACAGGAATCATCACAGGTAATCATATGACCTCTTCAACAGAAGATACTTCTATGATTGCTCCAGGTAGCCGCATCGAGTCGATCATCATCGGTGATGACGCTCATAGTGGTCTCATCCACCTCTCTCTCCGCAAGGCGAGCCAGGCGAAGCTCATCGAAAAGCTCCACTCAAATTTTGATACCAAAGAAATCATCACAGTCATCCCAAATGAAGCCAACAAGGGAGGGCTCCTCATCGACCTCGATGGGATCAAAGGATTCATCCCAGTATCTCAGCTCACTCCTGCTCACTACCCACGTGTGGAGAATGCCAATCCAGAGAAGATCCTCGAACAACTCGGGAAACTCGTGGGCAAGCCATTCCAGGTTCGTGTACTCAATGTCGATCCATCAGGAAAGAAGATCATCTTCTCAGAGAAGGCGGCTATCGAGGAACAACGAGTCCAGTCTCTCCAGACGATCAAGGTCGGAGATGTCGTCGAGGGTGTCGTATCAGGTATACTCACATACGGCCTCTTCGTCTCATTCCAGGGTATCGAGGGACTCGTCCACGTCTCTGAGATCGATTGGGGGCATGTGAACAATCCACACAAGCATGCAAAACTCGGTGACCGCGTCACTATCCAGATCATCGGTATCGAAGGTGAGAAAATCTCTCTCTCGATCAAGAGACTCAAGGCCAATCCTTGGCAAGTTCTCTCAGATAAATACCAGGTCGGTGATATCGTCGAGGCTCCTGTCCTCCGCCTCTCACAATTCGGTATATTTCTCGAGCTCGACGGTGGAGTCTCAGGACTCATACATCTCTCTGAGATCACTGCCGAGATGATGGACGGTATCGAGGGCAAGGTCCACGCAGGCGAGATGATGAAGGCTCGTATCATCACATTCGATAGTGTAGGTAAGCGTATCGGTCTGTCTCTCAAGGCACTCGATCCAAACTATGTACCGAGTGAGACTCCTGTAGTCATTCCAGCTGAGGCTCTCGAAGCGTAGTCAAATATATCAAAATCCCTCCAAATTTGGAGGGATTTTCTTTGCGTTTTTTATTTGATCCATATACTAAGCTCAATGGAAAAACTCATTCGTGATCATCTGCCAATTATTAGTGTCAATAATTGAGCCCCTATAAAACATAGAAAAGTAAACGATATTCAGGAACATATCACATTGTTACTTGCAAAAATATGAGAGGAAGAAAAGGAGCTGAAAAATGCAAGATACTATGCCCATGCTTGGGCTCAAGGATCAAAGATTCATCCAATCGGAAATCTCTCTTCTATTGGGATACAGTGGAGGGTTTTAGATGAAACATGAGATGTATTGACCGCATCAGATTCACTTATACGGATATTTAAATATGGGTCTTCCCCAGTTGACGGTATTTACTTACCTAATATACTGGCTCTATGGAGACGAAAAACCTGTATCGAAAAAAATCCCGAATTTGAAACAAGAAA
>JAYTJD010000047.1:0-1819 GCA_043731405.1 Candidatus Altimarinota bacterium | reverse complement strand
GATTTTCTCGCTGGGTACAGAGTCTTCAGTGAAATACACCAAAAGGAGCTACATGGGGAAAAAAATATCAAGAGATTGCAGATGCATTAGCTCAAGCTCTTCGAGGAAGTAGTCATTCCTGAGTTTCAGTGACATATATACAAGCTCAAGTGACAGGGAATCCTACTATAAAAACTACACCAAAAACTTCAACATTGGATAGATGATCACAGAAAATACTTGATGATCATGCTGAGCGCATTATAAAGTATCTGAAGGAAAATTGAAGAAGTCTGGGATATGATCCTGGAAAGAAGCTCACTTTGTACGTATTCGGCAAGTATTTACAATCAATAGATTTTCCGACAACCCTTTCCTATGAAAATGGTATAATAGGTGATATTACGAGCGATATTAGACATCCCTTCTGGACGGCACTCTGAGAAAAACTGAGAAATTCAGGATATTCATTGAAATTATCGCCATCAAGAGAAGGTATGTGTATTATTGTACAGAGGATTTCTCAGAATAAAAGTATAATGGTCCAATAATTCTAGACAAAAAAATCAATGAGGATTAAGCTAAGAGAAATTTACTCTCTTACCTCACATTAACTATGAGCACTACTCGTAAAAGATATACCTCAGAATTCAAAACAAAAATAGTACTCGAATTCCTCTCAAATACCTCAACACTGAATGAGTTAGCATCAAAACATGCCCTACACCCCACGATGATCTCTCAGTGGAAAACAGAATTTATCGAACGATCGAAAGATGTATTTGCTGATCCCAGGAAAAAAGATGAAAGTACCCGAGAGCATGAGGCTGCTCTCGATGAAGCTCACCGTCAGATATGACAGCTCACGATTGAACGTGACTGGCTGAAAAAAAAATATAGACAACTTGGCTGAATGTGACCATAAGAAGAAACTTTCATTCATTGATTCAAATCACTTATTTCTTTCTATTACCCGTCAGATAGAACTCCTCAGTATTTCTCGTTCCAGCTACTATTATGTGCCTATAATCGATCCAGAACAAAATATCCTTCTTGCCAAGTTAGATAATATCTATACGGCACATCCATTTCTTGGATCAAGAAAACTCAGTAAACTCCTCAAAATAGAAGGATATTCGGTAGGTCGATACAAGGTGGCAAGCCTTATGAAAATACTTGGCATACAAGTACTCTATCCTCACAAGAAAAATATCAATACCACCGTTTCAAATCCAGAACATAAAAAGTATCCCTACCTTCTCAGATGACTCACGATCACTCATGCCAATCAGGTATGGAGCACAGACATCACCTATATTCGTATGAATCATGGTTTTATCTATCTTGTAGCTATCATAGATTGGTATAGTCGCAAAGTGCTCTCTTGGAAGATATCCACATCCATGGATGTATCATTCTGTACTCAAGCACTTCAGGAAGCTATATATCAATATGGAACTCCAGAGATATTCAATACGGATCAATGATCTCAGTTCACGAGTACTATCTTCACGAATATGCTTGACGCAAACAATATTCGTATTAGTATGGATGGTAGATGAAGATGGGCGGATAACATATTCGTTGAACGACTCTGGAGAACCATCAAGCAAGAAGAAGTGTATATCAAATCATATAACTCTCCCATTGAAGCCATTCTCTCTATACAACAATACCTCATCTTCTACAATAGCAAGAGACCTCATCAATCTCTGAATTACCAGACACCAACTGATATCTATGAACAATCTATCTCTCTCCAAAAGTCCTAAAACCAATCCCTCCAAACATTTAGCTTAATCCCATCCTAGAAATTGCCTGAGGAAAGTGAACCATTATA
>JAYTJD010000046.1:0-30768 GCA_043731405.1 Candidatus Altimarinota bacterium | reverse complement strand
AAACAGAGGAACTAGAAATCGAGTTATAACCCTTTCCAAACAAACTAAAGCCACGTGTCTTCAGACCGTGGTTAGATCCCAACTAACTTTTTACTTTTTTAATAGTATTTCTGAATGAATGGGCCCCATAGATTGACCAATATAGTGGATCACAGCACTTGTCATATCTTCTTCATCATTCCACTTTTGTATCACATACATCAGGCATCATTGCTCATGAGTATCTATATTGTGTGATTCACCAATCTTGAGGTTCATTCCTAACTTCTCACTCTCAGGGTGAGGTGAGTTATCTGTGATATTTGATAGAGGGTGACAGAGGTCACCTCATTGTCATGGTGAACGAGTCCAAACAGTGACATGTCATCCCATATGGATAGGGAGATTTTCGAAGTCATGGGAGTGCGGACTACTTTTTTTACACGGAGCTATCATATAGAGTTCTGCTTGGTATACATCTTGACGGAACACAATACAGCTATAGGTGCTATCAGTAACATAGATCTGCATATTCGCAGGGACACGCATAGGATATCCATTATCCTTGAACCACTGAGCAAATTCCTCGAGAGTATTCCAAGTATCAGGAACGATGAGATGAGGAGGCATGAGTCGTATATGATGATGTATATATGTATAGATAGTATTGAGCGGTATTATTTTTGCAAGTTTTTTTCCATGTATAGCTCAGAGAAATGATGATAGTTATATATAATACGAAGAGTCCTAGATTGTCTATAAAAAAATGCTTTCCCTATTGCAAGGCTTCTCGTTTTGGATATACTGCGGATACAATTATATCTATGTCAGAAAAGCGAGAAAAAATCATCCCCAAATTCCAGAAAAAACTCTCAGGTTTTCTCTCTGATGAATGATGAAAGATCACCAAAGAAGACATCCTCCATGTATGAATAGTAGCTATGGGTATAGCTACATTGATTCCATTAGCGGGTGCTGTTTCGGGTCATGTAAGTGGGTGACACGCCAATGCAAGTGGGTGACACCCAGAACATGCCAACTTCTGGTCTACTTGTTCAGCAGCAGCCAATGTAGTTAATACTGTAGTGAATGGGCATATCAATAACTATAATTCAGGCCTTGCCTGGCTCTCACAGTCTACTGCATGACATGCAAATCACGCAAACCATGTGAGCCATGTGAGCCATATGCAGCATAGTAGTTATTAGTTACTGAGTATAAATATTAACTATTTTCTTATGCGTTTTTATGATTTTTGAAGAAACTCTGCTATATTAACATATGCCCTGATGGTTTTTTGACTGACTTCTTTTTACTATATGTCTACATCGTCAGTTATTGCATCTGAGCAAGATACTTCTCCTATCTCATCTATATGTGTTCTGGCACAGAGAATACTCTCGTCAGAGACCGGAGCGACCGTAGATAAGCAATTCGCTACTCAAATTATAAATGCATGTGAAACGGATTCTAGACGACTCATGATCGTATGAGATATCCATACTATTACTGAAGATCTATTTCTTATACAGGAACCACTTCTTTTCGAATCAGTACTCTATATTTTACCGAGGAATCATTGAGAAAAATGAGATTTCATTCATATACTCGAACAACACAAGGATGATGTATTGAAGAGACTTGAATCCTCTCAAACCAAAATGTCTCATTTTTTACGAACTCGATTTCTTCTCGATAGATTTAGTGTATTGTGAGGCACATCAAATAAAAAAGAACTCATAAAAGTTATCCAATGATGGCAAGATTATACAGATATATATACGCCGTATATCGACGCATGGTCATATTTTCTCCTTGGTACATCACTGGAGCCTCACTTGACATTCGAACAAGTGACGAACTCCCATGATATATTTATCAACTGAAGTAGCGTGAAGTACTTATGGAACCGAAAACAGGCACTCATGGCAATCCGTGAAAATATGCCATGAACCCTGGTAGAGGCACTAGATAATATGCGTACGATACAGAGTCATCTGTGAGGGTCACCCCTTATATGACTACTCTCTTCAGACTTTGTAGCAGCATTTGCTGTTCATCCAGAGTTCCTGAGTACAGTATATTTTGATCCGTCATATATCATATTTATTGAGGATACTATTGTACTCACATCCTGACTCAAGGGTACCTCGTTACCCACTGAATCCAAAAAATATCTTGCAATAGTGGATCAGCTCATTGCTCTTATCGAGTCTCAGAAACTCGGGTCCTGGGAAAAAATAAGCAAGCAATGATACACAGGAGGGAGTCCTCTCTATCCAATTGTAGATGTATTGATGACGCTTGCCTCAGCAGAAGGTGATATCATCACATCACTCATATCACGCCATCAGTCTTTTTTTGAACAAGATGAGATGATCCCATATCGTGATAACATAGAGAAGGCTATTAAAAATAGTAAAAAAAATACCCTTACATGAGCGGTACAATTCTCTACGAGCAATACCACCTCTATGAGCGGCCATAGCATGACTGATAGTCATCAGTCAGTCAACCATCCTGATACTATAGATACACAAAAGAATCAGTGATTTCTCTATGGATTATTTGGATGTATTTCTTTATTTTTCATAGCGATACTTATTTTTTTCATAAAAAAACACCAGTAATGTTTGTCTACTGATTTCAGTTTTAATATAAGTATACTATATGATCCCTCAAAAAAAAATCATCCCCAAATTTCAGAAAAAACTCTCAGGATTTCTCTCTGATGAGGCAGGTAAAATCTCTAAGGAAGATGTTCTCAAGATGGGAATAATAGCAATGGGTCTTGCCTCTTTTGGATCCGTTTCAGCTGACCACTATGAGTGACATACGAGTCATAATAGTGCGAACTATCCCATGGCAGTTGCTGGTCATACGAATGCATGACATAGTAATTTTACCGGATCAGATCCACAACATGCCAACTTCTGGTCTACCTGTTCAGCTGTAGCGAACCCAACATGATCAAACATCATCAATTGACATATGAATGCAAGTCCTGGAGCTACAGTATATCAGTGAATGTCGGGGCATGGATCACATGGATCACATGGATCACATGGTAGTTGTTGCGGAGGATCATGGTAGTTTTATTTTTTTTATTGTGACTTAAGAGATAAAGTTGCAATAGGATCAAATTATATATAATAAGTTCATTCAAATATATTTGCCTATATGTCAGAAATCCGAAAAAAAATCATCCCCAAATTCCAGAAAAAACTCTCAGGATTTCTCTCTGATGAAGCAGGTAAAATCTCGAAAGAAGATGTTCTCAAGATGGGGATCATCGCTATGGGAATAGTAGGAATATATAGTATTGATCAAATGAATGCAGGTCATTGGAATGCTGATAATTATCAGACCATACACGCCCCATCAAATAGCCACGTGAATCAGTGATATTGATGTAGTGTGTCTGAAATACGAAATGGACATATTAGTATGCTTGCATCTACGAATTGTGTTGGCTGGGTAAGTGCTGATCATGGAAATCATGCTAATCATGGTTCTCATGGAAGTTGCTGCGGAGGTTCTTGGTAATTTTTAATTTATATCTATTATGCACAAGTCCAGTTTTTTGTTAATTATATTAGTATGTGTCTTATTGGTAATTATTGGATACTACTCTGTCAGTCATTCGGATTTATATAAAGCTGACTTCAGCAAAACTTGGGAAAACTCTAAATCACATACTACCGTAGCCTCACTGAGTGGCACTGAAGATGTTAAAATTTTAGATAAATTAACTCAAATGTTTAAACGAGGTGATATCTCAGAAGATTTTTTGAATGAATCGCTGGATTATTTAAATCATAAGAAAGATTTTCTACCTGAAACTATACAGTTATTTAAAAATATTGATGTCTATAATGGCTTAGTATCTAGTGGCTCAGAAATACGCGAAGATGGTAAATTTTTTGATTCAAATATTATTATCAAATACTTCTTATCATTCTCTGATATAGATTCTTTAAAATCTTTTTGAGCAATTTCAGATGTAGTTGCTAGCTATGAAAACTATCAGTTTCTCAAAAATCCTACTGATGATCCTATTGTTTTGAGAGATAGAAAAGAAAATCCATTGATTTTAGAATGGAAAAAAACTGGAAAAATTCCTAGTACGGTTGCAAAAAATGATTATTATTTAAATTTTATACTCTCTGATGTTTCTAGGGAATCATTTCTTTCAGAATTGAATGACATCAAACCAAAAGATTTAAAAGATTTTTTAAAAATCCATGGAATGGTTTTAGGATTTTGATTTGATATTTTCTATAAAGATATCAATACAATAATTACTCGACCAGACTTCATCGAATATGCGCTCAATAATAGAATTGACTATTTTTATATAGATAAAAGCCTCCTATCTGGGAAGGATTTATGTTCTAATATTATTAATCCAGATATTAAAGATCTATGTAAGGCACATATATCTGGTAGTGATACAAATGAAAAATATTTAAAAATATTAAAAGAATTTTTCATTCATAATAGTATCTATGATTAATTATTTTTAATATTTCTATGTATAATAAAGAGCTATATTCCCTAAAAAAATGACTCACACTTCGTACCACCAACTACTGTAATCATAACTGTTTATTCTGTACTCAGAAAGAATATCTCTATAATCCAGAGTTTAATTTCCTTAAATTTGAAACTCAGACACTTGAGGAGATTTACATGATTGTAAAAAATAATGGGTATGATTTTATCCTCATCTCATGAGGAGAGGCAACACTGAATAAAGATATTCTTTCTCTCATTCAATACTTTCAAGAGAAAAATATTTACGTCATACTCATGACCAACGGATCCAATATCCACAAGATTGGTATTGATACTATAAAACGAGCTGATACGACAATCTACGTCTCATACCATGGGTTCCAGGACACCTATACAGAGCTCATAAATAAGCGAGGATATACTGAGATCAATCAAGATAAACCAACAGAGTTTGAGATTGTCACAGAGAATATACAAAAACTGCAATCTCTTGACTTTAATGTGATTCTCAAGGTCGTGATCAATAAATACAATATTAGCTCTCTCGAGCTTTTCGTGGAATATATATTCCACAGATTTGGAGATAGTATAGGTGTCGAGATAACCCTCATGGAATATCTCGTACATCCTGAAGTGAGAAAACTCTCTGCAAATATTTCAGAATTCAATACTGTGTCAGAGGTTCTCTCGAAAAAATATGGCCCAAGAATCACCATCGAAGGAGGAAAACTCTGTGATAAAGAGTATTTTTGGAATAATGGAGAAGAAGTATTCTGTCCACTGACGAATGTGATTGTTGGGGAAGTAAAGATCGAAAAAGATGGATCAATTTTTTATCAAGAAAAAACAGAACCAGGAAGAGGGAATATCAAGAATGTTCTACCCAAATGCAAGAAGTGTCCGAAGTTTGAAACATGTCATGGGTACGATATCTATTATCTCAGAAAATAAATATATGCCCAAAAATATTTATATAATCTGATGAGGAAGCTGTGGCTGGACGACAGCTCTCTATGTCAAAAAAAATATCTTTCCTGACGATAATATCACACTCATATCCAGTAATGATATCTGAACAATAGGCGTAGGTGAATCAACGATACCTCATGTAGTGACATTCTTGAATAAATGTGGTATATACGAGGATGAGATTATCAATCGTTGTAATGCTACTATCAAGCTCTGAATCAGATTTTCAGAATGGACTTCGCAGCCATATATCCACCCCTATACACATTGACTGATTCGCCGAGAGTATGGATGATACCCATTTTCTTATTGGTACAATACCTATTTTAGGAATATTCCTTTCAATAAGCTTGATATCAGTTATTTTCTCTTCGAGAAAAATAAGGTCATGCAAGATATAACAGGACAAAATAAAATCCGTTACGCATATCATTTGGATGCATGACTTTATGGACTTCTTTTAAAAGAAAAATCCGAGGCTCTCGGAGTAAAGCATATCGAAGGAACAATCTCAAGTTTGAAAGTGAATGAAGAGAATATCATTGAATCAATCGATATCAATAATGAAATACTTGTTCCAGACTTAGTTTTCGATTGTTCAGGGTTCCATTCTATAGGATCCAAGTATCTCAAAGATGATGAATATCTGAGCTATGCAAGTGAACTTCCTTGTGATGCAGCAATTGTTGGGAGAACTTTTCACCCTGAACAAGATATTCCACCATATACTCAAGCGATTGCCATGAAATATTGATGGCTTTGGAGAATTCCACTTCAAGACAAATATGGGAATGGGTATGTATTTGCAAAAAAGTATCTCACTATCCATGATGCAAAGATAGAATTCTTTGAGAAAACATGAATCCCTCCTGAAAAATCTCGAATAGTAAATTTTCGAGCTTGACGACAAAAAGATGCTTGGATGGGGAACTGCATACGAATTGGTGGATCATATGGTTTTATCGAGCCACTGGAATCCACTGGTATTCATATTTTTTGTAAACAATTGCAAGTATTTGAAAACTATTTCAAGGCTACTGGTTTGAAATCCGAAACAAAGATAGAATTCAATACTTTTTGTAGTGTATTCTTGGATGATATTAAGGACTTCATAGTGTATCACTACTACTCTTCGAACAGAGAAGATACCAATTTCTGGAAATCATTCAAGGATCTTTCCAATTTTTCTCCATGATTTCAAAAAAAGATGAATTTTATTGATAGGGAATTTCCCGGATCTCATTTTGATGAAGTATTTTCGCATCAAGATACCCTTTTCGATATGGAATCCTATACATGGATTATGCAATGACAGAGGATAATGCCTTTGAATCTGATAAAATGAGAGAATGACGAAATTTATCTCCCACAAGTCAAGATCGATATATCAACAAACTTAAATCACGACAAGATACTTCTCAATGGGCTAATTCAGCATAAAGAATATCTTAAAAAAACCATCAAAAAAAAGGTTGTTATTTAGAGGTATTTGCGTATTATCTGAGAGTTATTTCACCTGCTCCTCTCCCTTCCTTTATGTATAACTTTCCGAAGATCGATGTATTTCTCGAGTCATGGAACCGTACGGATCTCTACAAAGTAGACTATACAATTGTTAAGTCTGAACTAGAGAAAAATGGGCGTGTATGCAGTGATGTGGCAACTCTGAGTGGCCCCATCCTTGCTAAAAATGATGAGAACTTTTTAGCCACACTTGAGGTTGGAATTGTCGACCTTATTCGTATCATGGTAAATGACTATGGTCTCATCACTATAGGATCATGTGAATGACATAAGCATCTCTCTACGACCCACAATATCAGTAAACGATTCGCAAAAGTACTCTGGAGAAATAAAGATGAGTACAAAAAAAATTATCCTATTCTCAAGCAAATAGCTGATGATATAAATAAATGATTTAAGAATGTAAAGATTGCATTCTTTGACTTTGAAGAAGAATTTCCAAATTGACAGATATATCATCTTTGTTTTATGGTTTTTATACCATTTGATAGTGATGTTGATATATACTTCAGTGAAGTAGATGAGATTTCCGAGTCTTATAACAGAGCACTTACTCAAGCAAAAAATGAAATCAGCGTACCTCCAGATCATCAGAATTTGTAATCAGGATTGTATATTCTGTGCACAACCTCAAAATGGAAAGATTCTCTCGATTCCAGCTATTTTGAAGCAGATGATTTTCTATAAGAAGTCGTGAGTTCAGAAGATCATCATTACATGAGGAGAGCCAACATTGCACAAGGATTTTCTCAAGGTCGTGCGAATGGCCTCCAGATTTGGATTCAAGATACTCATCCAGTCCAATGGGAATCAGTTCTCCAATGAAACACTTGTTAACGGGCTCTCCCAATTTACTTGACTCGAATTCATCGTCTCACTACATTCACATGAGAGCGCTATTCATGACCAAGTTAAGAGATCACCTGGATCATTCGAGAAAACACGAAAATGACTTTTCTATCTCACAGATAAGCTCTCTGATGTGACTATTAAAATAGCTATAGCTCTCAATATTTATAATATTGAGACTATCAGTGAGACGACCGCATTTTTTATGAAGACATTTCCATTTGTAAAATGATTTATTCTAAATAATCTCGATGTCTACAACATACCAAAAGATCAATACCACATCGTCGCATCACTTTCACAATTTGATGATAATTTTCGTACCTGATTGAAAAATGTCCTCAAAACAGATCGAACTATTAATATAGAGAGAGTCCCATTGTGTTATCTAACTGGATTGGAAGAGTATGCGGATTCACTTGAATATATTCTCTGAAATGACATGAAGTATGTACATTACTTGCAGGAGGATCGTGAGAGCTTTTTTCTCGATACAGAGATTCGTACTCCGGAAACCGCCTATGGTAAAAGCTGTCAATCCTGTGACCTAAAGAAAATCTGTGGATGAATCCCAAAACTCTGAGAAATATATGATGAAAACGATCTTCATAGTCAAAAACGTACAGAAGAAGAATTTAATACCATCCTTAAGAAATATTACGCCATCAATACGAATCTCACACCAAATCTATGATAAAGCCCAATCTCTTCCTCGTTCTCAATGAAGCCTGCAATCTCGATTGCAGTTATTGTAATGTGGTAAAGACGAAGCAGGCGCTATCGAGAGATGCTATAGTAAAATCTTTTGTCTATTATTTTAAATTTTTCCCGAGAAAAGAGGCATATAATATATTTTTCATTGGTTGAGAGCCACTTCTTTCCTGGAAAAATCTGATGTTTGCTATTTTGTTTTTACGAAAATTCGAATCTATTTCATGAAAACAAATTAGTATCCAACTCCCTACAAATGGAACACTGTTAACCAAAGAGATGTGCGATTTTTTTCAGCTCTATCGAGTAAAAGTTTCTGTGAGCATCGATTCACTTGATCCAGAGTATCATCACCGGGATTTTGTAGGAACGAGTGAGACCTCCTCGACACCTCTTCTTGCCACCAAGATGCATCTTATCAGGCAATATGAAGACGTCTTTCGTGTCAAGATGGTCGTGATTCCTGAAATGCTCCCATCTATTGAATGTGATTATCACACTTTCATGGAACTCGGCATCAAGCACATCAATATCCAACCTGCACATGGTGTCTACTGGTCCGACGAACATATATGAGAATATATTGGTACCATAAAAAGAGTAAAATGAGATATAGCTCATCGCGATGAATGTAACTCAAGTATCCTCAAAAAATCTGAATCAGTTACACACAAGATGAAGCGTTGTGCGAAAGGTGAAAGTGAGATATGTATAGATGGATATGGGAATGTACTCGTCTGTGACGCATTCCTTGCTTATGATCCCAAGAAAAGAAAATCGACCTATGCCCATGACAATATATTCACTCCCGCATTCAATCAAGAAAAATTTGAATTATGAAGAGATTGGAAATACTGTGATAACTCCCTGATTGCAGATGAGAATGGGAAGATAGATAAAGATATCACAAAGTGTAAAACTTGCGATGAATCTATTTCTTGTTCCAAGCTCTGCAATGCAGTACCCATAAATGGAAGACCACTCGATAACGATATTATTCTCTCAAATTTCAAACTCTTTAAACAGCTCGATGCAGTTCTCGCATAATGTCTATGGATATTAACTACCAAAAAATACAGATTATACACACATGCAATGATAATTGCCTTTTTTGTTATGACAAGTGAGACCATATGTATGGTAGAGCTTCTGATTGGGACTTTTCTAAAAAAGATATTCTCGAGAAAATTCGTACCGCCTATATCAAAACTGCAAAAAATTATATGGTTTTTACAGGAGGAGAAGCTAGTATGGATAAAAATATTATTCTCTATATTGAAGAAGCAAAAAAAGTTGGGTATGAAAAAATCGAATTGATCACCAATGGAGTTCGTTTTTCGGATGCAAGATTCACAGAAAGCGTAATTAATGCTTGACTCACTGGACTGAATATGTCGATTCATGGACCGAATTGAAAAATTCATGATTTTCTCACAAGACATCCCCGAGCATTCGAGAAGATCCTGCGATGACTCATCAATATCCGTAAACTTCAAAAAAATTTTGAGATCTCGGTCTATATCGTCATTAACGATATCAATCTGAATTATATAGAGGAAACAATCAATCTTCTTCGAAAATTCGATATCAGGAAATTCGATCTTCTCCAACTTATCCCCTTTGGGAATGCTCTTTCCAACAAGTATCTTTTTATTAAGGATAAAAGAGAACTGCAAGCTCGACTCAAAGAGATATTTGAAAGATACAAAGATGAAGATATCCTCCTTGGAGGAAGTCATCTCATCAATCCTCCAGTTTATGAGGGGTTTGAAGATAAAATGGTTGATATATCAAATCTAAGGAGTGATATTGATAAAAATTTATGAAGAGACTGGAAACTCGATTTTGTTTCTGAATCATTTGCTCGGTGTAATGGGTGAGTATTTTGTGATAATTGTTACCTGAATGAGTACTGCACGCAACTTGAGAGCCGACACGAAAAAGTATGAGAATCTTCTAAGGAACTCATTTATGTTAACGAGCTTTTTTCTTCTGGACTTCCAGAAACTTTTAAAGAATTCCAAAAGAGAATTCAGAGTATTTCATTTAACGAACAGATAGTCAATATTCCAAAGTGTATATCATGAGAAGACGTATTTTTTGATAACTTTCATTCTTTTGCAAAGTCTCGATGAATCGTACCAGATTTTATGAATTATAATAACTGGTTTTTTGAATATGGATATCTGACCAAGTCACTGAGGTGTGAGACATGTTCTGAAAATAAAAGATGTAAGTGAGCACCAGTGAACATTCTTAAGAAATATGGATTCTCTATATTAAAACCCCAATAGATTATGACTCATACCATTGAGATAGTTTCCGGACTATCATTGTCTAATGCAATATTTATACAAATGTTCTTTATCAAATACGGGTATTACCCAGTGGTATATATGCAAAAGTGAATCACAGATGTTTTTTATCCTGTCTGAATTGATGAACGGACATATTTTTTTATCAGAAGATTATTACCAGGAATCCAGGAGTATCTAATAAAAGTTCAAGAATATTCAATAGATACATGAAATACCACATTTGAATATTTTACTACTCGAAATTTATTGGAATTCCTCATTTCCTTTTTTTTGGAAAAAGATGTTTCATTTCATTCGTATATGTCGACTTTAGCCGGAGTTACATATGATGGAGAAACTTTTCCATCATTGTTGCCACTTCTTCAGAGAATACATGGCGACAATATCCATATTACTACTCATAAGCCCTTATTTCCAGATTATGTAAGTACTGTATGAACTTCTTATCTCCAAAGAACAGTTGAAATATTTACTACTCCAGTGAAATATTTTACTGGAGTAAGTAACACACTTTATGCAAGTAGAAGTCAGGATATGTCGAGCTACTTCAAGCTACTACAACTACAAGATACATTATATTTTGTGGTAGACTATGAGAACGGTTTTAGAGAAGTGGCATTACATGAAGGTATTTGATTATTTTCCCATTATTTTGAATCAAGTGTACCTATGACAGAGAGTTCTCTATCAACATCAATAAAAATCGATATACAACTAACATTGCATATGCCATACTCATCGAGACTATGTTTTTTGTGAAATGCACTTGGATATATCCCCCCCATAAAATGAATGGGAACTTTCATTTCTATTTTTGACTCTTATTTTGCTCTCTATGGATCTTATAGGGAAATACTCATGTACCGTACAGAATTTTATAAAGTATTATCATATATATTTACACATAAAGGAGTAGAACGCAACATTGTCCTCGATAGATTCCTTGCAAAAAACTCTCAGCTAAATTTTGATTTCCTGTTTAATAAATTAAAAATCTAGTATGCTATGTCAGATTGAATAAAGTTATCTATAAGGCATCAATAATATCCCAAACTATCCATACATTCTCCCCAATTGAACCATGGAATTTCGATGAGACAATGGCATTCATTTTCCAAAAATACGTACTTCAATATATTTCTGATTATGAAAAAGTTAATTATCTTTCTGTCTCCAGAAGATGGATGACTCGGACTCGGGACAACGAGTACGAGTATATTGTTTCTCACGATCATCACTGTGATCATCATCGGAATCTCTCTACGGAGAAATGAGGAATGAGAGCCTCGTACTCATATATAGTCATCAGTTGTCACCACAATAAAAGAATCCCTCTCGAATTCGAGAGGGATTCTTTTAACTCACCTTAAACAAACTAAGACCACGTGTTTTCAGACCGTGGTTAGATCCTAACTAACATCTTACTTGATCTTTTTATTATCATCTCTCATCCACTGAACTAATTATCATTACAGATAAAATAGTATCATCAGACTATATACATGATCTTTATATTGACCTTTAAAGAGAAAATGGCCTCTCGGAAGAAGGAATTATAGAAAAACAGACTCATTTTAATGTGTCTTGATACCAACTCAATTGAACTTTACATAGCATTACTTTATAAGTTTTGATTATAATAGTTTGATAAAATCAATGTAACTAGATTTATTTTACTTTTTTTTGCGAAAAAACACAATGACCATATAATGCAAATATGCACATCTTGAATAAAAAATATCGGAACACTTCGTATCTACAAATCCTTGCTCATAAGATGAGAAGAAATCATCCTATAAAATATATAGTACTTGATGATTTTCTTGATCCTGAGTTTTTTGATTCTCTTATGAATGAGATTCATACTAGTAAGCATCATTTAGTTTGAGACTCAAACTGAAGAGAGATACATTATACGTCTTGATATTTTTCAAAAATATTTTGGAGTTTTTATCTGTCGCAAGATATGCGAGACTTCTTGTATAACTTTTACCCTAAGTGAATAAAAATTGAATGATGAAAATGATGAAAAAATATTCTTCAGAAATTTTTGAATATTTTTTCCAGAAAAAATGGTTTATTTTTTAGAAAAAACGTCATATTTTCGCAACTTGATTGGCACACAGACTGACCACAATCCAAGATTGCTTGAAGTTTCATTTTATATTTAAATAAAGAATGGGAGTCTGCTTGGGGATGAAACCTCGTACTCTGATACCCATCAGTACTATGAATTCATCCTTATGCAGAAATCCCCCCTATCTGCAATAGATGTGTACTTCTGGTATGTGAAGAAAATATTTCATGGCATCGTGTTTCTAGGTTGACCTGACCAAATAGCAGATTATTCATACATGATCAGATTCTCTATACTTAAAGTTTTAATGCTAATAATTATGCCCCATCTCTCTACACTCGGCTATACCCCGAATCCACTCATTAATCGTTATCAGAATGCATTTTTGGAAAAACTCAAAAATATCTGGAAAGTAGAAATAGGATGAGATATTCCACCAGATGATTTTTTGCTCTATCCTGATGTACACTGACTTCTTCTCGCAAGTGTTCGGATGTGATCGGCTAATCATACTGATTTTCTACAAGAAGTGAAAGTTCAATATGCACAATATATCTTGGAGTGATGAGTACATCATATTGACCCACTTGAGATAATCGCTGGCACAAAAATATCGCTTACGATGGAATTTGCTAATCCAGATATCGATAAGCATACCCACCCAGATCATAAAACTATATCTATGGGATATACCGAAAAGACACCATGAGAATGGAGAAAGTTGTTCTGAGATGCTTTTGCTATCGTTGCTCAGGTATCTCCAGGATTTATGGATGAAATCAATCTGTTATTACGTAAAATTATCCCATTTGGACTGAGTGTGTGATGACATAATTCAGGATCATATGGTGATGTTATAGGACATATAATAATGAGTTATCCTATAGACATAGATTCTCCAGAGATTGCTGTCCTCGAGGCAATTCTCCATGAATATAATCATAATAAGATCAATCTGATCATGCAAACGGAAAAACTGATTCTTTCTGATATGCGAGAACAATATTACTCTCCATATCGACCAGATCCTCGACACATACATGGTATCTATCTAGGAATTCATGCTCTTGCGGGAGCATATTGGGTAATATGGCAGGCTCATATTGCCGGCATACTAGAACTCTCACCACATTGGCAAGAGAAAGCTGTTCTATACACACTCAAAAACGGATTGTCACTCCAAATACTCGATAAATATGCTAGTCTCACACCACTTGGAAAAGAATTGCTCGAAGAAATGCGAAGTGTACATAAAGAATGTCTCGATTGTATCAAAAAATCTAATTTCTCGAAAGAGATGATGGATAGAGTCAAATCAGCTCTCATGAGCCATTATCACACAGCAAAAATACAACATCCTAGTATTCGATCTTAATATGAGAGAATAAATTTGAGTAATGACATCAGATTGATATGGCTCCACCAGTTGGTTACTATAAATGCTATGAATATAACGAGAGAATATGGTACTGTTTGCAGGGAGCTTTGTATTTTTGCGGTAGTGATGATAGTATCATATATATAGAATACTATAGTTACAATCTTTTGTAAAAGTATAAATATAATGGCATATTGCCATATACTGAAGAGATATGATTTATGTTCCGTGAAGAATATGTTAGCTCCATTTTGCTGTATGTGATACCCGAAGTAGAGTATCATGCCAATTGTTGGCCATATTCGATATGACCACTGAGTCAGCATATATCTGATATGGGGTCTCATCAAAAATATGATAAGTGTGAGAAAAAAATAAAAATCTGTATCTCGAGGTATGGTATCAAATATGATTGTATAAGTATCTTTGAGTATCAGAGAAAAAAAGAATCCGATGATAATCCAATCAAGAATTGTTCTTTTTATTCAAGATAGAATTGCTTGCCTAGAAGTATCACCAATAGCTTTTTTATAATCCTCTCAGTCTATGTATCTTCTCAATGCTGTTGCTTGGCCAATAATCATAGTGAGCCAACATACGAGTGTGACGAGTGTTATGGCTCAAATATTACCTAGCCATATGGAAAGAGGGTGTCCTCCTATATAGAGTGTTATTATGGCAGCATATTTGATATCACCAGATCCGAGGAATCCATTTTTTTTATAGGCAAACACACCAAATCAGACTAGTATAAGGCTCAACAAAGCTCAGATAATCATCTGAATCGAATTGGATATGGGAAATCAGATATACCAAAATGGTAGTATTCCTACAAGTATCAACAAAAGAATATTAGGTATTTTTCTTTCACGGATATCAGCCAGTACTATCCATGTATTGATTATTAGGAACATGGTAATGATGAATATCTGAAAATAATCCACAAAATCAAGTATTATGCAATATAAAATGTATTTTTCTAATCAAAAATCTGTTTTTTAAATAGAGAATATGATAGGCTATAGAGGTAGTATATAAATATCTCGTATGAAAACAAAAATAAAAATTGGACTCTTGTTTCTCATACCTCTATCATCTCTGATGGGGTATGCTGAACTCGATGCTGCTTGGTATAGTGATCACTGGTATCATACTTCTTGGGCAGGATGATGGTGTGATCAAGATACTCAATCAGATGCTACGTGACCAGATGCAGAGGTTTGGGGACCAGCGTATGGGGATAGTCCATGGCCGTATGCACTCTACTATATACAAAGTCGTGTTACTGCTGATTATGGAGGAGGATGGATGAATTGTCAGCATTGGGATGCGACAACTCCTACTCTATCCTCTATTACATATGTGCCTCCTGCTACCAATGGATGGACCAACAATCCAAATTTTCCTGTTACACTCGTTGGTAGTGACTACGGAGGATCAGGCATACAAAGATACTATCTCTATTATAGATACCAGGATAATCCAGGATCAGTCACTCCATGAGCATGGAGTAGTTGGATATGGTGTGGCAACGTAGCGAGCTCATTTGCATTTACATGCGATGGAAGTCGAGGTGCTGCCAATAGAGCATATCAGCTTTCTGCTGGTATGCAGGATGGTGCCTGAAACTATATTGCTGCAAATCTAGATGGATGAATTATTTATGTAGATACTACCATACCAGATCCAAATACTTTTACCAATACAACGGCGACGAGTCTCCTGGCCACAACATCGCAAGCATTTGGATTTACCTACAATGATGGAGGTGCACCAGTAGCGATTCGATCTGTATTTGAGGATTTCATGAATCCTGCTAGTACGATATCTGTATTTGCACCATCGGCATATGCCTATATGCATACATCCAATCAAAACATCCAAAATGTTGATCTCGAACGAGGGCCCATCGGAGCAAGGCCATATACGTATCGGGTCACTCAGATCTGTGATCAGGCAGGGAACTGCTGGAGTGGTACCCGAGACTATAGTTATGACGTTTATGCCAATCCCAATACTACGGTTACAAATACTAAAGATAACTCAACACTGAATAATGCTGTAGCTGATGGTATGCCCCGTAACTTCATACATACTATTCGAGACCAATTTGGCAATGCTATCGTCCCAGCACTCGGTATCAATCGTACAGTGAATATGCAGCTCATGAGTATCAGCAATACCATGTATCTCGATCAACATACGAGAAGTGGCCCAACCTCAGTATATATAGATACTAATACAACTGCCCTCCAGACTACTGCTCCACAGTTGCTCTGATGAAGGACATCTACAGACGGATCATATCCACTTCCCCTATTTGTATATACGCCAACAGCAAGTAGCTATATTGCTAGTGATCCAATATCTGATCCACTTGCTGCATTCGCTTTTACCACGAATCTGACGGTATCTGATCCACTCATCGGACCAGCGAGGACATTTTCTCAGACACTTTCGAGTCCTGCATATCGTCCACTCTATACTTCTGTGATCTCAGGTGATCTCAGGACTGGGTGATTCATCGAGGGTACTGAGCAGACGAGTAACATCACGGTCACTCAGGCACCATCTGCACTCGCGACTTCATCATTTGCTCTTGATCTCGAGTTCTCAGGATCCAATACGCCGAATTTTGATCTCATCTGAGGTACTACGGCCTATGCACCTATCACCAATACTTTAACCCCACTCTTTGGCATGAGTATACCGAGTAGTGTTGCATTTTTCTCTCAACTTCGTCAGAAACCTGATATCACTATCGCTACACTTTCCAATATCCAACTCTCGACTCATATCGCCTATATCCTCGATGGCAAAACTATACTCTACAATAGTGATATCATCGGCAAAACCTGAGGCTACTGGGGTATAGCTCAGTCTCTTGGCAATCAAGTCGGTATCAAGATCATCGGTCCAATAGCGTCAAATATAATCAGAGCGATTGTCGATGGACAATTCGCAGAGGGAACGAGTATATTCGGTGGACTCTCTCGTGCTGATGTCCGCAACCAGATGAGACAGTCTATCGCTCTCACCACTCGCAATATGCAATTGGTTGATGTAGGATCTACTGTGGATAGGCTCACGAGCCCAAGTAGTTCTTCACCGCTTAATGCTAGATGAGCATATATCAATAAGTGAGGAAATAACTCTATCTACAAGATAGAGAAGACTGGAGGCAATGTGACCCTCGCACTCACATCTGGTATCTCTGGAAAACGTACCCTCGTGGTCAAGTGAGCCAATCTCTACATCACTACTAATATGTCATATACTGATACGAGCTCTATCCTCGGAGTGGTAGTACAAAAAGATGAAGCAGGAAATGGAGGAAATCTCTATATCGATCCGAGTATTACTAATATCGTCGGTACCTATATCATCGATGGTAGTGTGATGAGCTACAGTGATGCTCTTGGGGAGATCGGAGTAGGAGATATCGCAACTCTCAAACATCAACTCTACATCTATGGATCGATCGTGAGTGAGAATACGATCGGAGGATCTCGCATGTCTCCACTCAAGTGTCCATCCCTACTGAATATGAGCTGTACTACGAGTGCAATGGCCCAAAAATATGATCTCAACTATCTCAGACGATACTATCTTTTTGGTGGTAAACCATTTGGAGATGGGAAAATCATAGGAAATGAAACTTGTACAATAAGTTCATGTAGCACTACCTCTACTCTACCACAAAAATTCACTACCACAACTGATCCACTTGCTCAGTACCCAGTGATCATCGAATACAACCCCCTCATTCGTACGAGTCCTCCAGTAGGATTTGAGCTCAGTCGAGAGTAGTCAAACAATAAAACACCCTTCCAAATATTTTGGAAGGGTGTTTTTAGATTTTGTAGTCACATGGTTTCTGTCATTCCTGCATCCCATTCTCGGTAGTACTATGAATGGCGAGAGTCAAGAATCCGGATTCTGGATTCCGGGTTACCATACCGCCGGGATGACAGGGATGAGAGATGCTATTGAGGCAACGGGACTAGTCCATACTGACTCGCTTCATCTTCTCCTCACTCATAGGCACATCCGTGATGATGAAGTCACGAGATGGATGGTAGAACGAGAGGGAATCAGCACCAACCTCGGCGATGACTGCATCGAGCACCTGATCGAGAGGCATCTCGACCTGGGTTCCCTTATCCATATCCTTGAGCTGACAGATTCACTTCTTAGCCTCCATGATACCAATCACGATGACAAATCGGGCACCGACTCGGTTCGCCTTTTTCAGCTGTACCTTGATCGATGGAGTTCCGAGTCCGAGGAGCGAATTGAGTCCCTTTCGTCGAGCCTCGATATTGAGTGGGAGGGCGAGCTTCTTGGCTTCATCTCCGAGCTGCATGATATAGAGATGTATCTTGTCTTTGTTCTTCAGTTGTACTCCTCGCTCGATCATCGCCTCGATAAGACGCTCCGCACCAAATGCAAATCCAACAGCCGGTACCTCAGTCTTATATCCGATAGATTTTGCGAGACCATCATATCTTCATCCTCCGCCGAACGCATCCTGTGTACGACCTGAACCATCGACGAGCTCCCACACGGTGTGTGAGTAGTAGTCGAGACCTCGTACGAGTGTATGATCTTCCACATATTTCACTCCGAGGATATCGAGATATTCCTTCACTTTGGTGTAGAATTCGAGAGAGTCTTTTTTGAGAAAATCAGTCATCTTCGGTGCTACCTTGAGGAGTTCCTTGACATCAGCATTCTTGGAATCGAGTAGTCGGAGTGGATTTTTCTCTAGGCGAGCGAGATCCGTCTCGTCGAGGAGGTGTTTTTTGTTCTCAAAAAATGAAGCGAGTTCGATCAAGTATTTCTCTCGTTCCTTAGCAACTCCGAGTGAGTTTATTTTGATCGTATAGGTATCCTGGAGTCCGAGACCGTCGAGGATCTGGGCCATGAGATATATAGACTTCGCATCCAATATCGGATCTATCTCACCGATGATCTCTGCTCCAATCTGATGGAACTGACGATAGCGTCACTTCTGAGGACGATCATAGCGAAAGTGTGGCTCGATATAGTAGAGATATACAGGCTGTGGCTCCTCGAGCATGTGTTCGAGATAGGCTCGCATCACCCCAGGGGTACTCTCAGGCTTCATCACGACCTCTCGACCACCCTTATCAGTAAAATCAAACATTTCTTTTGTCACGATATCAGACCCATCACCCGTCGAGTGGGTGATGAGTGACTTGAGCTCGAGGATCGGAGTCGTGATACGGGTGAATCCATTGGTTCGGAACTCGTGACGAGCCACTTTTTTGAGAAAAGTGAAATATCTCTGGTATTCACCGAATATATCTTGCATTCATCGGACTCGTGGGGGGATTTCCATGGGATTGGTGTGGTTAGTATATCTGAGTAGAACTGACAAAAACTCTCGAAACTCCCGAACTGATATATCAGTTCGGGAGGTGAGGTAATATAGGAAGAGTATATGCAAAAATCGTGGAAAGGCAATATTTAGCTACTATTTTTGATTCTCAATAGCTGCCAGGTATCTAGTATTTATTGTAGTTTGTGTAGGTATACTCTCTATAGTCATCTTCATTTTTCACACTTCTTTCCAATATAGTATGTGGGTAGAATGTATTGGTTCAAGGTTCCAGTGAGGTACCTCATCTGGTTTCTTTTTCTCAAAAATTGAGATATCAAACGTGCCGCCATCTCTTTTTGTAATAAAGACTATATTTCATGTCCTACTATTGAATTGAGCAACACTTGCCTCAATGAAACTGAGTATATATTCATCGAATTTCCAGTCTCAAAGGAGAACAATAGGAAATGAATTGGCAGCAATAGTATCTTCAAAGAATGTATGATAGTTTTGTACTAGTCACGCTTGGAAATATATATCACGTCTTTCTCAGAATTGTAATATTTTTCGAGCCCCAGATGATATAAGTGCTTCAGAAAATTCCATATAATTAATGCTAATTAGTTTAATAATATATATTTTTCTATCTTGTCAAAACTTGTTTTATATTTCTTTTTCGCTATACTCCTGCAATACTTACTCATACAGCAAAATGCCATACAAAAATCTCTCTCTCGTAGAGCTCTCCGACCTCATAAAAAGTGGAAAAACTACCAGTGAAGAAATATATACTTATTTTCTGAAGCGAACCAAACAGTATAACGGAGAATTGAATGCATTCAATACACTCCCGATCGAAAGCCCTATTTTTACTGGAATATATAGTCTCCCTATAGCCGTCAAGGATATATTCTGTGAGAAATGAGTCCGTACGACTGCGAGCTCGAAGATGCTCGAGAACTTCGTTCCACCATATGAATCCACTGTAACTCAGAAGATGAAAGATGCTGGATTCGTGAGCTTCTGAAAAACGAATATGGATGAGTTCGCGATGGGAGGAAGTGGTGAGAATAGTGCATTCGGGCCTGCTCACAATCCATGGGATCCGACTCGTATCCCGGGAGGATCATCATCAGGATCTGCCGTTGCAGTCGCCGCTGGACTCGTACCAGCAGCACTCGGGACAGATACAGGTGGATCGATCCGACAACCTGCGAGTATGTGTGGGATCGTCGGGTTCAAGCCTGGATATGGTCGCAACTCTCGCTATGGAGTCATGGCGATGGCGTCATCACTCGATACTCCAGGATACTTCACTCGAACGGTCCGAGACGCAGGACTCCTCTATGAGGCAACAGCTGGACATGATCCTCGTGACTCGACTTCAATCACTGACCCAGTTGCTATCGATCCAACAATTTGGAACAAAAAAGATCTCAAATGAGTCAGAGTCGGAATAGCCCGAGAATACCAAGTAGATGGAATCGATCCAGGCGTCCGAGCTGCCATCGATACCGCTATTACAAAAATCCGCGAACTCGGTGCCGAAGTCATCGATATATCACTCCCACACACCGAACACGGGATATCTGCATACTATACGATCTGTCCAGCAGAGGTCGCATCCAATCTCGCCCGCTATGACGGGATCCGCTATGGTGAACTCGCTGGGGCTGGTGGAGACATCGTCGCCAACCGATCTGAGGCACTCGGAGATGAGATCCAGCGTCGCTCTCTTGTAGGATCCTATGTACTCTCGTCAGGATTCTATGATGCCTACTTCCGCAAGGCAACAGCAGTACGTGAGCTGATTCGTCAGGACTTTGCATCCGCATTCACTCAGGTAGATGTCATCGTGACTCCTACGGCACCGACGGTCGCATGGCGAATTGGAGAAAAATGAGCCGATCCACTCGCACTCTATCTCGAGGATATATTCACCATACCAGCATCACTCGCTGGGATCCCAGGACTCACAGTCCCAGTCGGATACACATCACCAGCAGATGATACGACCGTCGATCTCCCAGTCGGACTCCAGATCCTCGGTCCCGTTCTCTGAGAAGAGGCAGTACTCATGGTAGGGAATGTGATCGAAGCGGCGATGCGTGGAATCGTGGAGAGCAAAAAACCGAAAATATTTTAATGTAATTCCTATGAGACATGAAAAAAAGATACTTCCTGAATATTTCCAAAAAATTCTAAATGGAACTAAGAAATATGAATTGCGTTTAGCTGATTGGGAGTGTAGTGAGGGGGATATTTTAGTATTAAAAGAATGTCATCCTGAAAATCAGGAGCCTACCGGAAGGATTATCGAGAAGAAGATTACAGATATTCGCAAAACGAAGGATCTACAATTCTATAGTCAAGAAGATATAGAGAAATATGGTTATCAAATTATCTCATTTGAATAAACCATTTTAGTTTTTTCGACTTTTGGATATAATACGATCCAATTCTAATCCTACATTTTATGCTCATAATATCTGATTTTTCCAAGACATTCACAAGATCTGATATGCCAACCACCTGGTCAGTATTAGCAAAAAGTGGACTCCTCGGTGAGACATATCTTGCTGATCGGGATGCTCTGTATACAGCGAATATCGAGTATGAAAAATCAGGAAATATCGAGATGACCGAGCAGTGGTTTCTCGAACATGCTCAATTATTTGTGAAGTATGGACTCACACAAGAGATGATAGATCAGATTGTTATCGATGATTGATACTTTGCTCCTAGAGAAGGTGTTCGCGAGTTCCTCGATTATCTCATCCGAGAGGATATCCCACTCGTGATCGTGACTTCTGGGGTTTCGGATTTTGTCACTACTTGGTTCCTCGAGCGATACAACTATTCTCCTGAGATCGTATTCGGCAATGAGCTCATCATGGATGCGGGCGTAGTAGTCTGAGTGATAGGTGACTCCGTCATCAGTCCTCTCGATAAGGCTATAGATATCGAGTTCGAACAGGGTAGAGATGATATTATTGTTCTGGGAGATAATAGTGAGGATATAGCAGTTGTACCCACTGCGAAGTTGTCGATAGGATTCACGGATGAAGAGAGAGGATTCAAGGTTAATCTCGGCAAAGATGCGAGCATGGAGGCAGTGATACAATACTTGAAATAACTCACTCATATATGTATCTCCTCGCATTGATTCCAGCATTCATCATTGTCTATTTTCTCCTGATTTGGTGGATCCGGATGTTTTTTGACAAGAGAACGACTCCAATTCGATATGATATCGGTCATATTGCGATCATCAGTATGATATTCATATCAGTCATCATACTCGTCCTATCTATACCTGATGAAGAATTTGCAAACCGTATCCAACACGCTCTTGGTGGATGATTTTTGATGGTTTTGACTACATTTTTTGCGACTCGAGATTCTGGTGTCTCGATGAGTCGATTTCAGTTTTTCTCTCTATCACTACTCCTCGCAACTTGATTTGGTGTAGCCAATGAACTTGCAGAATCTATTTTTCAGATTGTTTTTGGTATGCCATTTGCTCCGAATATAGCTGATACGTGGCTTGATCTCTGGGCGAATAGTATCGGAGCTATGATTGGTGCTTGCACCTTCACTTTCCTCATATGAAAGAAGATATAACTCGCTGTCCTTGGTGTGGTACCACCGATCAACTCTACATCGACTATCACGATAACGAGTGGGGAGTACCGGTGCATGCGGATCGTATATTATTCGAGTTCCTTACACTTGAGTGAGCTCAGGCAGGACTCTCCTGGATCACAGTGCTCCGCAAAAGGGAACAGTATCGACACCATTTCTATGATTGGGATATCGAGAAGATGGCACAGATGACTGATGTGGAGCTAGAGAATATTCTCCTTGATTCAGGCATCATACGCAATCGGCTCAAGATATACTCAGTGAGAAAAAATGCGATCGCAGCACTTCAAATCCAAAAAGAATTTGGGAGTTTGGATGTGTATTTTTGGAATTTTGTGGATCAGAAACCTATTATCAATCATCATCAGGTAATGAGTGATTTCGTAGCGGAATCAGATATATCAAAAAAACTCTCTAAAGACCTAAAAAAACGAGGGATGTCATTCGTCTGATCGACTATTATCTATGCATATATGCAGGCAGTAGGCATGGTAGATGATCATATAGATGGATGTTGGAGAAAATAAAAGAACGTCACTTCGAGCGATTCGGAGCGTGCGGAGAAGACGAGAGCAGTCTTCAAATAATGGAGCCCTTCTACGGAAGATTTCTCATCCACCACAGGTACAGGTGTAATTCGAAATAGCCATATTTTGTTGTTCTGGATTTGAAGCCAAAAATTCGTATATATGAGTTATATATACAAAAATCCCCTTGATTTCTCAAGGGGATTTTTGTAATATAGTGATTAGTATTGGCGAGCTGGACGCTCTTCACGAGGCTGAGCCTCGTTGACAGCGAGCTGTCGACCTTCTACCTCACGACCGTTCATTGCTTCGATAACTGCAGCCATATCAGCCTCGTTAACGTCAACAAAACAAAAACCTTTTTTACGACCTGTTTCGCGGTCAGTTGGCCAGAAAAAGTCTGCTACTGGAGCAACTTCTTCGAATAATGCACGGAGATCCTGTGCATCGATGCGGAATGGAACGTTTCCAACGAATAATCGTTTTGTACCTGCTGTACTCATAGAAAGAAAAGAGAGAAAATAAACGCCGGTTCTGATAACGCTCTTTCGGTCTATGGACACGGAGAGGAAACATAATTCGACAAGACATATTCTATCCAGCTTCGGCCAAAAAGCAAATCTCGATTTTTTGTATTGCTTTTCACTCTAGTGTTATTATACTCTCGGTATCTTTTTGTATACAGTATGCTCAGACATATAGGGTTCATCATGGATGGGAATAGGCGCTGGGCGACTCGTCTATCGAACCTCATATCCATCTGACACGAAAAATGAGGAGACAATATCGAACCTGTTCTCTCACTCTGCCTCGACGCAAATATAGAATATGTGAGCCTGTGGGCCCTCTCCAAGGAGAATATTATCGAACGGTCAGAGCTAGAGATTGCTGGTATATTCCAACTTTTCCGTGATAAAATTCCAAAACTTGTAGAAAAACTCATATGAAATTCGATTCGATTCGATGTAATCGGTGATCTCTGTCTCGTGCCTCCCGATATCCGTAGTCTCCTCCTTGACGCCAGAGAAAAAACCAAATGATGAGAAAAGATGACCGCTATATTCGCGATCGCCTATAGTGGACAAGATGAGATCATCAGATGACTCCAGCGAGTGATAGCTGAATGAGTTGATCCGAGTACTCTGGATAAAACAACTTTTCTCACATATATTGATACAGGACGATATCCGCCTCCAGATCTCATAGTCCGTACCGGTGGATCTATTCGTCATTCTGGATTTTTACTCTACCATAGTGCCTACTCAGAGTATTATTTTACTCCTACACTCTGGCCCGATTTTTGAAAAACAGATTTCGATAAGGCGATCGAACAGTATAACGATACCAAACGAAACTACTGAAAATAATATACAATATATGATATCACCCCCTTGGCTTCCCATATATCAGAATAGAGTTAGTAATGCACTATCTCGATTTTTTGCTAATCGATATTGTACTATTACTTCCTGAGTAGAGGCTGAGTTCATCTCGGCTCTCCGGCATGCTGTCGAGTGAGGTGGCAAGCGGCTGCGGCCCATCCTCGCTATCCTCGTCTATGAAGAGTCGACCTGACAAGATTGTTCCGATACTATCATCGATGGGCTCATCGGGATTGAGCTCATGCACTGTTATACCCTCGTCCATGATGATCTCCCATGTATGGATAACGACATACTCCGTCGTGGACTCCCAACCGTCTGGAAACAATACGGTGAGACCATGGCGGTCCTCGTCGGAGACGCACTCCAGACGATGGCATTCGAGAGGATCGCGACTCTGGGTAATATATCTGTGATCTCTGAGCTCGCTCAGAGTACCTGAGACCTCGGAGTCGCACTCGGACAAGTACGAGATACACTCGATGAGCAATCGGTATATAGTATAGCAGATATTATCCGAGTCCATGATGAGAAGACGGGGGGATTCATTGCCTCTTGTCTCGTGATCTGATGACGACTCGCCTGAGCGAGCATAACCCAGATCGAGTGATATAGACAGTTCGGCATCCTCCTGGGTCGAGCGTTCCAGATACGTGATGATATCCTCGATCATGAGTGAGATCGTCTCACCCTCGGCAAGTCAGTCGGCAAGGATCAACTCCAGAACAAGTGACTTGTATCACTCATCGGACTCGATCAGGCCAAAAAAATCCTCGATGAAATCGGTATCCAGATGGATATGATTCTCGAGAATATGGGGAGTCAGAAGCTCTATGAAGTGAAGGAATTTGTGATGAAGAGAAATAACTAGTTCCTTGATTGTGATTGGAACGCTTTCCAGGTATTCTCGATGAGTGTCGCTACCGTCATCGGGCCGACGCCTCCTGGCACTGGAGTGATTGCTCGTACATAGTCTACCAGATTCTCATAGTCTGCATCTCATCGTCCCACGCCATTGACAAAAGTTGAACCTACATCAATCACAATAGATTTCTCTGTTACCATTTCTTTGGTCAAAAGTCCAGGGGATCCAGCAGCTACGATGATGATATCGGCTTTTTTTGTGATATCACTCAGAGCACGTGTAGCACTGTTGCAGGTTGTGACCGTGGCTCCAGCGTTGGTCAGCATGAGTGCCATAGGCTTGCCCACGATATTGGATCTGCCGATCACGACTACATCAGCTCATTGCACCTCGATGCTATAGTATGAGAGCATCGTCATGATCCCCCGAGGTGTACAACTCCAGAGTCCATCGTGTCCGAGATACATATTCCCGATCTGAGCTCGAGTGAATCCATCGACATCCTTGTTCTCATCTATACACTCAGTTACGGAGTAGCGATCGATATGTCTCGGGAGGGGAGACTGGACGATGATACCGTGTATTTTTTCATTTGCTGAGAGATCCAGTACGGCACTCTCGAGTTCTGCCCGAGTGATTGTAATAGGGAATCGATACAAGCCGAATCCCATACCCACTTCTCTTGCTCTTTTTTCTTTCATCCGGATATAGGCGAGTGATGCCGGATTGTCACCGACGAGGACGACGGCGAGCATCGGTCTCTCATTCGTCGTCGAGTGCGTGATCTCATCACGGATATGGTCGAGGATGGTGGAGGCGACGAGTCGCCCATCTAGGATAGTCATAGGACGGATTATAGGAAAAAATCCAAAAAAGCAAAAAAATCCCACCTAAGTGAAATACAATCTAGTCTTGCCCATCTGGAAATATTAACTTGAGATTTGCGGATTTGATTCTTCATCGTAATCTTTCAATTTGCTCATGATTACCTTCGGGTAGTTCTTGGAGTGTCGGTTCTCTGTAGAGCCTATTCGAATGAGAAAGAGGAACCGTAGAGATAATAGGTGCTGCATTGATACTCATATCGAAGAAATCTGATTAACTGAAAAAATAGTAGAGTAGGAATATAGATATTTTTGTATGAAATACAAATTTTTCTCTAAAAAAATCCCAGCGTGAGCTGGGACTTAGTATCATTCCCTTGACATACTCCTTTTCATCTACAAAATGTAGGAAATTAGAGAATGATGGAGGAGAGAAAAATTAGGCGAAGTGGCGACTCGGCACTAATCCACCGTACGAGCCGAAGTTGGCTTTGAGCCAATTTGCACAACCGACAGTGATTTTTTTGGACCGATTCTTGATCCAGTAGGCAAGCCTGCGGACATTGAACGTCGTGATTTGGACGATTTGTCCAATTGAATCCAGCGTGATCATGTTGTCGTTACTGAATTGCTTGTTCATTGCCAGATCAAAGGTTCGTCGGGCCTGAGTTGTATCAGCCGATTTTTTCCCCGTTTTACCGGTAAAAGAACCACGAACACTCTTGATAACTAATTTTTTCATTGTCCCCTCCTAGGGAATGATATCAATCAAATCAACGTAGAGACCATGATGGCTCTTTGAACTCTTTTTGACGATTGGTCTATCATAGGGTTTCTCCCCATATTTGTCAAATTTATTTTTGAGAAAATTGTGTTTGGGGTTTTGTTCAATATATATATAATAAGACACATCACTAACTCATCCATTTATGTTCACTCGTCCACCTCTCGCATATGCCATCGATGCTCTCGTTCCCCATATCAGTCAGGAAACCCTCGAATATCACTCTGGCAAACACCACCAGACCTATCTCGACAACCTGAATCGTCTCGTCGCTGGTACCGATCACGAGACTCAGTCGCTCGAACAAGTCATCCATACGAGCAAGGGTGGTATATTCAACAATGCAGCTCAAATATGGAATCATACATTCTACTTTGACTCGCTTGCTCCAGTTGGACATGATATCCCATCACGGGAGCTCTATGCCGCTATCGATGCGAAGTGGGGGGATCTCGATCTATTCATGGCGGAGTTCGATAAGGTAGCACTTGCGACATTTGGCTCTGGATGGGCATGGCTGGTAGTGACTGCCGATGGATCACTTGATATCGTCTCGACATCCAATGCAGCCACTCCACTCACCGATATGGCACTCACTCCACTGCTCACGTGTGACGTGTGGGAGCATGCCTACTATATCGACTATCGCAATGCGAGGGCCAAGTATCTCGAAAATTTCTGGAAAGTAGTCAACTGGAATATGGTATCAGATAGATATAATGCAAAATAAAAAAATCCCTATCCCGAGTACTCGGGATAGGGATTTTTTGTTGTTATTTTCTCTTCACCTTCTCTAATATCTCTGTGAGGAATATAGTCACGAGAGCGATCATAGCGAATAGTATGATCTTGCCTATTGTCGTGAGGAATATCGCAGCAATCCCGAACACCGCCGTGAGCGAATATACGATCGACCGGATCTGTGTCTGTGTGAGTCCGAGCTCCATCAGTCGATAGTGGAGATGATGAGTCTGATCTCATTTCATAGGATTCTGTCATTGCAATATCCTCGCTGTGATAACATAGATGAAGTCGATCAGATAGATCCCGAGTACACTCATAGCAGTTGCTATCTTGCCTCCTGCGATGATAGCCAGTGTCGCGATCAGGAACGCGAGCATGATAGTACCAGAGTCACCCATGATTATTTTTCTCGAGATATCAGCTCGAGTCAGGGCATAGGTGATCGGGATGATGATGGAGAGGATGGCGAGGAGGAATCGGCTATTTTCTTGGCTGGCGAGTGTTGTATCTGAGAGATAGAGTTTCATAGCTAGTCCTGCGAGGATGATGAAGCTGATCAGTGCAAATCCACCCGTGAGTCCTGGGACTCCGTCGGAAAAGTTCACAGCGTTGAACACAACCACATACCATATGATGGTCACGATGATCGGGATCCAGTAGATCGTCATAGCAAAATCCCCAATAGCAAAGCTCCAAAACCACTCATCGAGTGGCAAAATCCCTCCGAATATATTGCTCATATATGAGATCTTGATACTGGTGAGTCCAATGAGGGCACCGACTCCGATCTGCATCAGGAGTCTTGCTATGGGTGGGACTTTGATCGGACTTTTGCCAATGGTATCCAAATCATCGACGAATGATACTAGAGCTATGATGATGCCGATGACGAGGATGATGACGAGACGATGCTCGAGGAGGTCTGAGAATCATCCAAAAAATAACACGAAGGGACCCAATATGAGTAGCGTAATGATAATAGCGATACCTGCTCCATATGGTGCCGGTTTTCTTCATTCCTCACTCTTGTAGAGATGAGGTCGATCCAGGAGTTTGTATTTGCTCAGCAAAAAAGAAACCCCACTGAGTACCAGAGGAGATACGATGAGGGATGCGATGAATATGATAGCGAATTGGATGAGAGGAGACATTTGTTGATTTTTAGGATTTTCAGGGTCTTTCTTCCTTACTTTTTCGCCACTTTTTCTTCTATTTCTCGTTGCTTGTCTCGCATATATTGTTTCAGAGTTTCTCTTTTCCAGATCCAGAAATAGGCAAATACTCCACCGAGTACTACGAGCATAATTTTGCCCAGATTATCGAGAATCGTCTCATACTGATCGATGAAAAAAATACCCAATAGGTTAATGGAAATTGCCCAGATAATCGATCCAACGGTATTGTATATCCAAAATGCTCTCGCTCGCATCCCACTCGCTCCTGCGATAAAAGGCACGAATGATCGCGTGAAGTTATGGAACTTGCCGAGGACAATATACCAGAATCCATTTTTCGCTATCTGTTTTGAGAGAATCCGTTGCTCTGTTTTGCCGATGCCGAAGTAGTCGCCATATTTCTCTATGATCCCATGACCGTACCATTTGCCTATCCAGTATCCGAGTGCATTACCGAGCATCGCACCGATCGCTGCGAGTATCACAGTTCCGATGACATGAGATTTACCCCAGAATCCGCCCACGAGGATCATGATATTCATGCCAGGAACTGCGGTTCATATGATGGGGAGCGACTCGATACACGCACTCGCGAATGCGATAAGATAGTTCCAATTCCCAAGAGTCGTGATGAGTCCTCAGATCCACTCGATTCCTGACTTGATCCATTCTGGCTTCACAAAAGTGAGTACGAGCAAAGCAAGCGAGAGAATAGTGAAAAATATGGTGATAGCCTTCGCAAGGGTGACAAAAAATCGCTTCAGTATATGCATGAAGCGATAGTATGGAAAAAGATAGGAAGTGCAAGGAAATTAACCAGTAATTCACTTATATATACCAAAACCAATAATTGCAATAAATCCTCATTGTGCAATCAGTGCTGATGCCAGTGTAAGTGTATCTTTTGTGCTCATGTCACTGAGAGTAGCTATTATGTCATATACTTGTCTAGATACATTATTTCTATGGATCCTACTTTGCAAAGATGTTTCGTGATCGGTGATATTCTGTATGGAGTTCATATATACACTATATATATAATATGTAAAATGCAAATTATTTCCAGACATTGGGATACAAAAACCCCGTGACTTTAGTCCGATTGTAACTATACTGTCAAGTATTGCAAGTAAAATCACTTCCAAAACAACA
>JAYTJD010000045.1:0-1830 GCA_043731405.1 Candidatus Altimarinota bacterium | reverse complement strand
ACCCCCCTTTCTCAAGGGGGTGAGCGAAGTTCTCCATGTCCGAGAACCAGGGTCGACTCCGATCGCTGAAGATATCCGTCATATCGCTCAGAGCAAGGAGTGGGAAAACGAACAGATGCATCCGCTCACCAATGCGTATCTCTATACTGCAGCTCGATCACAGACACTCCATACGGTAGTGCAACCAGCCCTGGAATCTGGGAAGATAGTTGTATCTGATAGATGTTTCCTCTCGTCGTGTGCCTATCAGGGTGAGGCTCAGTGACTCGGTATTGATGTCATACTCTCGGTGAATCAGGATGCAATACGAGGGATATTGCCAGATGTCGTGTTCTATATGGATATCGATGTGGAGACGGCACTCTCTCGGACATTTGATGCTGTAGGCGACAAGTGGGAGAAGATGGGATCAGATTTTTTTCACTCTATTGCTCGTGGGTATGATAAGTGTGAAAAGTTGGATATCATGAAAAACAGATTCGTCCGTATTGATGCGAGCGGGTCACAAGAGGGGATATTCGAGCAAATTATCCAACAACTTAAAATATAGTATCTATGAATTACCACATTTTGTTTGCCATATTGGCTTGATGTATAGCTATCATAGTCGAAGGCCGTTATATATACTCTATTCTACGAGGAGATACTATACCGAATTTTTCATGATGGTTTATCATCACGTTTTCTATGGCGATCATTTTTTTTGCATCCCTTTTTTCTGGAGTTGGTGAGTCCATATATCTCGTTGGAGTCTTGTTGATATTGCACACTATCGAGACATTCCTCGCATGGAAAATGGGCACTTTTCTGATCACAAAAACTGAGAAGATATTGATTGCCATGTCACTCTTGGGAATTGCTCTCTGGGTATTCACGGATACACCGCTCTATGCACTCCTTATCAATATTAGTATTGATTCCATCGGTATGACAGCTATCGCATACAAGCTGTTCCGATTCCCAGAGACAGAGGATATATATGCTTGGGGGTGAAGCGTCCTGATGTATAGTATGAATCTATTTGCTATAGAGCATTTTACTCTGGTGGATAGTCTCTTCACTATTGTGAATGTAATGACCTGTGGTACAGTATTCCTCCTGACATTTCGTAAGATGCATCTCCTCAAAAAAGTACAACTCTACTTTGCTCAATTTCTCCATATCAAGATCTAGTCTATGTCCATCCCATCTCTCATCTCATCTCTCAAACAACACGGCCACGATTTTCCTCTCGAAAAATCTTATACATACCAAACTATAGATTGGATCAATGAACATGGAGAATTTGCTTTTGTGAAAGATAATATGAGCGGACATATCACCGGATCGATGCTCATCACCAATATAGAGAAAACCAAAGTACTTCTCATGTTCCATAAGAAGCTCCAGTTCTGGGTCCAATTCGGCGGTCACTGTGATGGTGAGACGGATGTGCTCGCTGTTGCTATCCGTGAGTTCCATGAGGAATCAGGTATCGAGATCGAGCCAGTTATTCATGATGGGATTTTTGATATGCATGTTCATAGTATTCCTGTTGATCGGAAGTGAACTCCACCACATATTCATCATGATATCCTCTATCTCGGGAGTATTGCAGAGGATACACCGTTTACTCGACAAGAGTCTGAGGTAGATGATATCAGGTGGTTCGATATCGATGGTATCGAAAAATATATTGCAGAAGAACGAATGCTCTATATGATGGAGAAAATAAAAAAACTCAGAAATGTCTAAAAAAACCCTCTTCGTCATCGATGCCTACAATCTGATATATCGGATGTTCTTCGCTATTCCCGAGATGACCACTCGATCTGGCGAATATGTGAATGC
>JAYTJD010000044.1:0-11833 GCA_043731405.1 Candidatus Altimarinota bacterium | reverse complement strand
GTGATACCCGCTCCTCTCGTCGAGTGATGAATCAGATGAGGAATGGTGCTGAGAATACTGCAGCGATAAACCCTGAAAGTGTGAGCACGATATAGGTCACGAGCTCAGTACTCGCATCATAGAGATCCACCGTCGTGAAGTAAAAGAATCCTCCGAACACGATCGGTAAGATATATGTCACGACCGGAGCATATCTCCACTTGTGTCACTCGGCGGCGAGTGCGAGTGCTGTCGCGAGGAAGAATACCACGATCAGAGTCACGATCGCTCTATGGACTCACTCGATGGACTCATCGATATTGACCGCATAGAACCACAGTCCCGAGAGGACTATGACGATCAGTGTCGAGAGTGGGAATCTCTGCCACACGGAGACGAGAGTTGATCGTATATCCATATGGATGATCTTGTGGAATATGTCGAGCATATATGAGAATTAGGGTACTTTCATTTTATGCAGAGTCGGGGAGAAAGCAATACTATATACATGACCATACCGATCTGACAAGTATATTCACTATTGTATGAGTGTTGGTTTTATGGAATCCAGTGCAACAGCAGAGATAGAGTTCTTCGGTGATCCATCGATGAGGCGATCTGAGTAGACGAGATAGATGAGGCTATTGGATGATTTGTCATAGAACCTGACGATACGGATTTTTTTGAAAAAGAAACTCGTACTCTCGTTCCAGATCTCTTCGCTTGCTCGAATTGGCTCTACGAATGTGATCTTCCCAGTTTGTCGACACGCGACCGATGCATCACTCGTATCCTCAGCGAGTCATATCGCTCCACTGATCCCGCCAGTTCTTGCTCGACTATAGAAGCAAGTCACTCCAGATACCTTCGGATCTGGGACACCTCAGACCTCGATCTTGTGATCTGGTCAGAATAGCTTGAACGCCGTATCCACAGTCCCGATAGTATATGGATCCTGTTGTTGGAGTGTCGAAGATCCAGTGTTCACTGTGAGCGACTGAGTATCTGAGATCTGAGTGTTATATGAGCAACTTGAGATGATGAGCGTCGCAAGGATGAGTAGAGAATATTGCATATGTTCTGTAGATTAGTATCTGTTTAGTATATCTCATTTTGACAAAAAGCAACTCACACATACACTCTCTCCATGCTAAAAATACTACGCAAAATCATACTCGTATTATGGATACTCTCAGTCATATCAATTGCCTACTATGTCTCGCAACATCGGGAATATCTTGAGCCTCATTATTTGCTAGTCTTTTTCCAGTCGTTTGGATCGTTTGCTCTTATTGTATATATCATTGCATCATTCATCCGTGGACTCGTACTGCTCCCGAGCCTTCCATTGGTGTTGGTCTGAGTATTATTTTTTCCACAGAGTCCGCATCTCGTATTCCTCATCTCGATGCTCGGGATCGTGTTCTCGGGAGTACTCATATATCGGTTTTCTGATTTGATGGGATTCGATGAGATGTTTGCTCGTCATAGCCATAGTAAAAAGATACAAGATGCGATAGAAAAATATGGATTCTATGCAATATTACTGTGGTCATTTGCTCCTGTAGTTCCGACGGATCTCATCTGTTATGTAGCTGGAACGGTTCGTTATAGTTTTTGGCGATTTGTCCTTGCACTCACACTCGGGGAATGACTCATCGTCGCGATCATCGTCTATGGTGGGAGAGAGATGATGGCGATATTCGGATTATAATTAATTTGACAAGATAGAATAATAAAATATACTCCAATCGGAAAATGATCTATTCAGTTTGTGTAGAATAGGCAGGAGGCTTTGAAACGCTTGAGAATGTATCATATTCGTATGAGCTCATCAAGAATGATTTGGTCGGGTGTCAACGTCCAACCAAAGATAAGTATCGCAAGGTACCGTGGAGCCACAATATGAAATACTCGCCCTGATGGGTAGTGTCATTTTCCACCCTGAGTGTAGCTCAATTGGTAGAGCACTCATCATCATTGATTATTCGTTCGTCAGAACACAACTCCTTGGACTATAGTCGTATCTCGCGATATCGATACATAGTGATTGCCGATGACAAATCGGATGAAAGTGGAGAGCTTGATTATATAGTGATGAAAGGCTGTAGGTTCGATTCCTATCATTCAGACCAAATTAAAAGGCTTTGTATTGTACGAAGCCTTTTTTCCATTTTTATATAGCTATTGTCTCAGGCCTACCATCGCAACTAAGAAAAGTATGAATGCTATAATAGCTGATACATAGAATGGGAGAGAATAGTTCATTGCATAGAGTGTCCCAACTACGAATGGTCCGATGATGCTCGCTATAGAGGTCACCGATGTGTTGTATCCCATGACTTTGCCCACCTCTTTCCCTGCTTTGCCCGCTATGAGTGCATTGATCGCTGGCTGGAATGTCCCCATAGCAATAGGAAATAGAGCGATAATCGGGAACAAGAGATATATATTGCGGTTAAGTGCAAAGAGAAATAGGCTGATAGCCATGAGTCCTACGGCAATCTGGATCATCTGTATTTCAGTGAACGCTTTTCTGACAAATTTGATCAATCCACCTTGATATATTATTGCAATGAGTCCAACGAGTGAGAGTGAGTAGCCGATCTGGTCAGCGGAGAATGAGAATACATCTTTGTAGAATTGGCTCGATCCAGACTGTACTGCGGAGAAGGCGAGGGTACCACCGAATGAGAGTATGAATAGTATGATCATAAACCTTGAGAAGTGGAATAGTACATGATCCGCATGCATCTCAGTCGTATGTTTTGCGGGTTCTCTGAGCACTGTGAGTATCAATATTAGATTCACGCTGATTGCAACGATACACCCGAGTATCACATACTCGATCCCCCATCGTGAGAGGAGTCCACCGATCGCGGGACCCACGAGAAAAGCAAGGCCGAATGCCGCTCCGATCATACCCATGTTCTTGGTCTTGGTCGCTGGGGTAGATACATCTGATATATATGCTTGAGCGACTCAGAGTCATGCTCCACCGAGTCCAGATACGAACCGAGCAATCAGGAATATGACAAAAAGGAAGCCGATATCTGCTGAGATGATTCCACTGGAGAGTGAGAGCCAGAGAATGATATATCCGAGCAGGTTAAAACTGGTTGTCACGGAGAGGAGATTTTTGCGACCATATCGATCTGACAGTCGTCCGAATACGAGTCCCCCGAGGAACATACCGATTGAGTAGACTCCTTGCGAATATGGATTCCAGGCCTCACTCACGCCAAAATGAGTGATGATATCTGGGAGGACTGGGATGAGGATACCGATACCGAGTATATCGAGAAATGCGGTGGCAAGGATGAGAAACATAAGACGATAAAGCGTAATAATATAATTTGAGAATGATTTTTATGGTTTGATCCGTTTGATTTTTCTCTCTCCCCATTTTCGTCGTATTTTCTTCATGAGTCACTCGTGTTCTGCTATATAGATCTCGTAGTAGATCCCCTTCACGACAAATAGCGTGAGTGCCGATGCTGCGATGATACCGAATATGATAGTGAATCCCATCCCAGCCCAGAATCGGTCACGCAGAGCGATCGGGAGGATACCGAGTGCTGTCGTGATCGTTGTGAGAGTCATCGGTTCGAGACGAGAGGCTCCTGCCTCGATGAGACCGTTGATGCCGCCCATTCCTTTTTGCAGATTCTGATTGATCGCATCGATGAGGATGATCCCATGGTTGACGGCGATCCCTGTGAACGCTATGAATCCGATACCGAACGGCATAGAGAACTGGTTACCTGTCGCGAGGAGCCCGAGCATCACGAATGGGAGCGACATCACGACTGAGTAGAGGATGATCGCTGGTTGTGAGAAGCTGTTGAACTGGAGTGTGAGGATGGCGAATATCACCATCACCGCGATAAAAAATGCTGATACCACGGCCGTGATAAGCTCGCTATTGGCGTCATTTTCTCCTCCTGCCTTATACGATATCCCTGCTGGGAACTGATATGTACTCGCATACTCGACGAACCCTGCTTGGCTCGATACACTATCGACTCCATTTTCGAGATCAGCCTCGACAGCGATCTGTACTTTTCCATCTTCGCGGTTCACTGAGGCAATAGCATTTTGTGTTCGAGTATCGACGAAGTTGCCAACTGTGTATGTGGTAGGACCTACAGTGAATGGGATCGAGAGGATATCTTCCATGCGAGACTCCTTCTGGAAGATATCAGTTTTGAGAATGATATTCATATCTTCTCCGTTATCTTCGATACTACCGACAGTGATGCCATTCATACTCGTGGTGATCGCTTGGTATATGACGGATGATGGGATATTGTAGAGTGCGAGGAGATCTTTCTTGAGCGTGAAGATAAACTGTCCAGGTGTATCTTGTGATGAGACCGTGACATTTTTGGTTCCTGGGATAGTTTTGAGCTGTTCGCGGAATTCTTTGGCAATCTGAATAAGCTCGGGGAGATGGCTAACCTCGTCAGCGATGAGCTTGAGTCCGACTGCCTTGGATGATGGAGGTCATCACTCTTGGATCTTGCTCGTGACCTTGAGTCACTTGGATTCGAGCGATGAGAGACTCGCGAGCCATATTTTCTCGAGATCGAATACGCTTTTTTGTCCGAGAGATTTTCGGATATTTTTCTTGGTGAGTTCGACTGACAGAGTTGTCTGATTACCCGCAGTAGATATACCGACATAGCGGATCTCTTCATACCCACGGAATGTGGCAGATACATCTCCGACGAGCTCACTCATGACCTCAGTACGGATGCCGACGGGTCACTCGATGGCAAATGTTGTCAGATTGTTATCATCACCCGGGAATAGCTCGAATCCGACACGAGGTGTGAGGAACACGATCGATAATATGAAAAGTATGAACGGAAGAAATATAGAAATCCGTCTGAGATAGGTATGTTCTAAGAAGTTTCTCAGTACTCGCTTGTACCAATCGATACTCGTATGGATCATACGGGTTCGCAGTGATGCCTCGCTACTCGCGAGCTTGGTCTTGCCGACTCGTTCGAGCTCGAGGAGTTCTCTCTCCTCTACTGTCGCGTATTCGAGTGTCGTATCACTCTCGACATAGGTGTTCGATTTTCTCACAAAAAGCAGATAGAGAGCACTATTGACAGTCAGAGCAAGGACGAGCCCAGAGGCGAGTACACCGAATATAGTGATCGGGATATAAGCGAGGAATTTTCATAAAATTCCTGGTAAAAACATCATTGGGATAAATACAACGATCGTTACTGAGACTCCCGATATGATCGGAACAGAGTACTCACGTAATGCAAGCATGATTGCGGTACGTGGCTCATATCCGATACGAGCCTTGGCACTCGCTGCCTGCACGATCACGATGATGGTGTCGACCGCGATACCGAACGAGAGGATCAGGGAGAAGTTGGTCAGGAAGTTGAGCGTGAATCAAAAATAGTACAGGAGGATGAATGTCGCGAGAAAAGCAAGTGGGAGAGTGAGGCTCGCAAAGAGTGAATCCCGAAATCCGACAAAGAGATACATCGCTATGAATACGAGTATCAGTGTCGTGATGGCCTCCTTGGTGAGCTCACCATAGTCGTCTCGAATATTGTCAGCGAGATCAGAGGTGTAGAGATACTGGAGTCAGGAGAATCCACTTGTTGCAAATACTCGCTCTATCTCTTTTTTGGCTGCATCACTCGCGGTGAATATATTCGCTGAGTCATTTTTGTTGATCGTGAGCCCGATATAGGGAGCACTCTGTCCTCCGGAACCGATGATGACCCGATTTTCTGCGGTACTCTTGTACTTGCGTTCGATCCTCGCGATATCTCCGAGTCGTATCTGCGATCCTCCTGGAAGTGCGATCGCCGTTGAGAGAAAGTCGATGGATTTCCTATTTTTTCACTCGATACGGTAGTCATATTTTTTATCCCCAAGAGCATAGTTGCCGATCGGCTGATCGAGATTGGCACTCCGGATCGTACTCGCGATACTACTGAGAGTGAGTCAGAGTGATGTGAGTTTGTCCTCTGGGATGATGATCTCGGCATCATAGGTGGTCTCATTGGCACCACCTCCACCGATAGGCCCAGTATCGGCACTCGCGGATAGATCGACACTCTCGATACCGGGTATGAGCTTGACTGCCTGCTGGAGATCGATGGCCCTAGCGACGAGTACTGATCGACTCGATTTGCCACTCGGATCATAGACAAAAACTGAGAATGCACGCCCCGTATCGGTCTCTATCTCAGTGACCACTGGAGTCTTCGCATCTGCGGGCAGTATGACAGTTCCTACTTTGTTTCTGATATCATCGAGCACATCTTTTGGATTGGCACTTGTTTTGAGTGTGATAGTCACACGAGATACCCCGAGTGATGAGGATGTAGTTATTTTGTCGATTCACTTGATATCTTTGACTTCTTTATATATCTTGTCAGTGATGAGTGCATCCATATCTTCAGGATTGGTTCATGAGTATATGGTTGATACCGATATGATACCGAGTTTGATCGATGGCGATGACTCCTTTGGGATTGCGAGAGCAGCGAGGATACCCATCGCTATCACGAGGAGTACGATGAGATAGGAGATACGATACTTGCGTACCCAGAATCCGAGGAATCAGGATTCGACACGAGATCTGAGTTCGGTAAGGCGAGACATATATGGATATAATATTCAGAATTAAAGACTCAAAATTATTTTTTTATAATGCCACTCTCACTTCATTCTACTTGTTTCTGTATTGTTTGTTTTGTCTCATCATAGTTGCTCATATCCGTGATGATGACCTCGGTACCGCTCGCGAGTCGTGAGAGTATCTCGACAGTATCACCGAGTGTCTGTCCGATTTTCACTGACTCTCGAGTGACACCCGTAGCTGTATATATCCGTATCTCCCCTTCTCACTCTGCGATGATCGAGATCGCACCGAGTGGGAGCGTGAGGAGGGCTGGTCAGTCAGTTTCATCTTTTGGTGAGAATGATATGAGAGCACTCTCTCCGATATATGGTTGCCCATCTGGGAGCGAGATACGGACGGTGGAGAGGAGATTGGCATTGGCGACGGTAGAGAGAGCCGTGATGACTCCCGTGAGGGTACGCTCTGCGACGAGCACTCAGACACTCTGTCCGACCGTGAGAGATGCGACAAGGCTCGGCTCGATATCTATGATAATCTGTGGTTGGTTACTGGTGAACTCAGCGATTGGTGTTCCGATATTGACGGATTGTCCGATATTCGCTATAACTCTGCTAATAATACCATTGATAGGAGCAACAACTCGGAGTTTGCTCGCATCTCGTTCCGCCTGATCCAGCGAGATCTTCGAATTTTCTCTATTGGCATCGAGTTGTATGAGAGTAGCAACTTTTAGTGCCTGAGCAGTATCGTATGATTTCTTCGCTTGTTCGAATGTGAGTCGAGCATTCTCTATTTTATCCTTGAGATCGATTCGAGTATTTTCATATGTAACCCTGATATCTGTATTACTATTGACCTGAGATTGTTCCTCAGTTGTGAGTGGACGACTCAGGCTCGCAAGGGCGAGATGAGTAGCTGATTCTGTATTGCGATACCCATTGAGAAATGTGAGTGTCTGAACTTTCCATGCATTGTATCATCATTGTGATCCTTGTATCGTTGCTCTCTGTCCATTCCATGATGCGACCCATCCTGTGAGGAGTTCCTGAGGGAGTCCCCCACCGATAACACTATTCTGGAGCATGTAGAGCATTGCATCGGCGAGCTTGCGAGCTTGCTCATAGCTCTTTGAGATGAGATCGAATTCTGCAGTTGGATTCGAGAGATTTATCATCATAGCCTTCTCTATTCGGGCCCGGAGCTCACCACGCAGAGCATAGGTACTATTCCACTCATTGTTCGCGAGGGCTCGCGAGTCACCGACTCGAGTTCAGAGATAGGGTTCCCAGGCATCATTCGCGAACTCAAAATTGGTCGTAATACCGAGGATCTTGTCAGCCTCATAGAGCATCTGAGTCATGATGCGTTCAGCATCAGAGATATAGGTTTTATAGCTCTCATTATAGGTATCGATGGTTTTTGAGTTGGTATTCACGAGTGTATCATAGGCGAGTGCATTTTTCCCTGTGAGGGTCTCATATGCCTGACGAGCTCGCTCATAGGTGATACGAGCAGCATCTATGCTTTGCTCGAGGTTGATACGAGTAGTTTCGATGCTTGCATTTTGTACTTTGATTGTATTGAGTGCTTGAGAGTATTTGAGATCATAGTTATTCTGAGTATCTTTCAATGTTGCTAGTACTGTTCCGGCCTTTACTGATTGTCCCTCTTTGACATTGATCTTGGAGATCTCGCCAGCTCATTGTGACGTGAGTGTCAGTGATGAGCTCGCAGTGATGCGGCCCGTTTTCTGTATCTCAACTCCTGTCTGAGTTTGTCCGATTGTATAGGTCGTGACTATGAATGGAGTTTTCGGTGGTACTACTGGAACTATGGGTGTAGATCCACAGGCAGAGAGTACCACGGTCGATATGAGAAAAATTGCGATAAGCGGTTTCATGGGAAGAGAAAAATACAAAATTAAAAAACTCAACTAGTTAGTGATATTACATTCTGCCTTCAGGAGATTGATGAAATCTCCCATATCCTCAGCCTTGATGAATCCGACGAATTTGCCATATTTGGTCATCGACATGAGTGTATCTCCCTCGGTAATCCCGAGCATATCACGGACATCCTTGGGAATGACGATCTGTCACTTGGTTCCGACAGTGACTGAGCCATGCATCTTGACACCGACTACTGCCTTTGATGGCAATTCTTTTTTGGATCCGAACATAAGTATAGAAAGTTAGAAAAGTAATACAAAACCTATTATATATACTTTTTTTCCCGATACAAATCTATCTGAAAAATCTCTTGATTTTTCCCATCTACAACTATAATGGTAGCATCTTAACTTCACAATTATGCAATTTTTCAAAAGAATTTTCTTTTTTCTCCTCACGAATATGGCGGTGCTCGCACTGCTCTCGATCGTGATGATGGTGGTGAACTACTTCTTCCCAGGTATACTCTCTGCGAATGGTGGGATGGTGCAACTGCTCATCTACGCTCTTGTCCTTGGTTTCGGTGGTGCGATCATATCACTCCTCATCTCTCGCTGGAGTGCGAAGCGAGCCTACTCTATAGTACTCCTCGATGCTCAGACTGCGAGTCGAGATCCCGGGTTCCAGGCCGTCTGGTCTACCGTCGAGCGGATCGCCCAGATGCATCAGATAACGATGCCAGAGGTAGGCTACTATGAATCGAGTGAGCCCAATGCATTCGCAACAGGTGCAACCAAAAATAAATCACTCGTTGCCGTCTCGACTGGACTCCTCGCTCAGATGCAACGCAATGAGGTGGAGTGAGTTGTGGGTCATGAGATGGCACACATTCTCAATGGTGATATGGTAACACTCACTCTCCTGCAATGAGTGATGAATACATTCGTCGTATTCTTCTCACATATTGCAGCCCGACTGGTAGCTGGAGCGATAGCCAAGGATAATGAAACAATAGGTACTCTCGCCTACATGGGTATATCTCTCGCGTTCCAGCTCGTATTCGGGGCTCTCGCATCACTTGTCGTCATGTGGTTCTCTCGTATGCGAGAGTATCGAGCGGATCTCGGTGGAGCACAGTTCACCTCTCGTTCCAGTATGGTAGCGGGGCTCAAGCGACTCCAGCAGATGAAAAATGTGAAACCAACACAGCATCCAGATGGCAATCTGACAGCGTTTATGATCACAGAACCAGATTCGTTCTGGTCTACGCATCCATCACTGGACAATCGTATCCAGGCTCTCGAGGAGAACTATCAACTTGTTTAGTTACATCTGTTTCTTCGAAAATCTCTCCGCACTCTCTTCATCCTCTTCGATAAATATTTCTACTGCCCTCTTTGATCGTTCGAGGAGGGTTTTTGAGTTCCCACGAGCCGAGTGAGAAGCGATAATCCGAGAAGATATGAGAGACTGGATATCTGGAGAAATATTGGGAATTGGAAGATTCCTAAAATCATCTTGATTTGTCGCTGAGAGTATCATTCCACGAGCTGATCTCTCAAGAAATAATTGCATAAATATACTCTTCATAAGAACAAGATTTGTCTCGGCATTAAAAGCTTTTGGCTTGAGTACAAAAAATCCAGTAGAAGCAATGAGATTGATATCTTCACTCTCGATAAGTGCTACTTTCGATGAAGAACCTGCCACAGAAGATACGACGACATCTCATTTTTCTATTTTCATACGAGCTCGACCTGGGAGATCTTTTCAGATTATCTTCGTATATTCTCCAACTGTTCCGAGACTCGGATCTATATCTGCGAGTTCACAATACTGATATTCTCTCTCTTCATCTGGTTTCATTTGCTTCGATACAATCGATATAAGGTTCTCAAGTGTATCATATCATCATTTATACGACTGGATCTTCTCTATGAGTTCATCATACTTCGGCTGGAAGAACTCCGCATCACATCGTCCGAAGAGCCTGACTTCCTCACTCATCTTTTTAGTCATGCTTACATTTGCAGGAGTCCAGTTTATAAGTTCGAGTTCTTTGAGGAGTATATTTTCCGCTTCGGCATAGAGAGATTCAGAGAGTTCTCTCTGAATATGAGCCTCTTGTACGAGAGAAGCAATAGAGGATTGGAAAGGGGCAGGCGGAAGAGGGATTGGGATTTCTCGCAAATATGATGGGGCTATTTCTGGTTGAACTGCTCAATATCTTCATCGATTTATCAACTTTCTCCCATGACTTGTGTTGAGATAAACAGTTACAAAAAATGGATCTATTTCTTTGAGTCGCAGTATTAGAACATGGGAAGAAGCTACGATATTAGTTCTTTCCTGTTGAAAAATCCAAGTATCTCAAAAATTTGCTCAAGTTCGAGTCATAAGAATATCACCATACTTTAGTTTACTCTTATTCATTCCCATTGATTGTTCATCTGAGATAAATACTTCATTGGAAAAATCTAAAAAAAACGGTCGTAAATTCTGTGTTCTCATAAAAGTAACACCTTTATCAGTATATTCCCTTGTGATCTCAGTTGGATGAATAATTTTTTCTTCAAATTTTCATAATTTTACTCATCAGATTTTAGAAATTATATCTATATGCTCTTTTAGATAATGTTCTGAATCCACTCGATTACCAAGTCATAAATCTTTTATTTCAACGATTGAAATATCCAAATTATATCTTTGGATGAGAGAAGTGAGGGATGGCGAGAGAAGTTGAGAGGACATGTTTTGTCAAGAGATTTTATTTGCTTTTATACTAACTCTATGGTATATTACATTTGTTCAATGAAGGACCACTGCGGAGCGGGGGTCCTTTTTCTATGGAAAAATAGTGAAGTTTTTACTTTTGATTTTTAGCTTTATAATCTGAAAGTCTATCTCATTCCCTGTTAAGCGAGGAGGCTTTCCGAGTACATGGCGACCAATCGGAGAAACAAGAAGATCTACAAATTGTTGTCCTGCCATATTTGCTTCTTTATCTCTGAGTACAAACTCATCGATCGCATCTATGATATCAACTCATCGATGAAATCTCGTTCCCATAGTTTTATATTTGAGAACTTCGAGTTCGAGTATTTGATCAAGTGGCTTTCCTCTCTTTTCTGGATATACCTTATGAGGTCATTTGTTGAGCCAGAGAATACGATTTAGGAGATTTTCTATACAAAAAAGGTATGGATCTTGTGCATTCAAAACTCCATATTTTCCTACAAAATCATCTTTTCGGATAATACAGACGATAAATTGAAATGGTGTTTTTGAAATAAGATCATTCATAGAATCATAGAATTTCTTACGAAAGATTGGGTCATTA
>JAYTJD010000043.1:0-1880 GCA_043731405.1 Candidatus Altimarinota bacterium | reverse complement strand
GTGATCCCACTCACTTGAATGCATCTCTGAGTGTTGGACCTACATTGGTCTCTCCGAGTTGGGAATACTGAGTAGATCATCGGAACAGTGATGTCTCATGTACTGGATTCTGGATATCTACACGTTGGTAGGTACCATTCGGGAGTCTCTGTTGGTAGCTGCCCGCCCCGAGGACTACGTAATCTGTTCCATTGATAGGAGTGGTTGCGATAGAGGAGTCACCAAATGTAGTACAGATTCATTTTGGAGAGTTGACTGAGGCACCAGATGCTTGGAGACACATTTTTTTGTTTGCTGGGACAATGATAGGAATCTGGAATTCTGTAGTTACGCCAAATATGACCTGATCTGCGAGGGTGAATACGTTGGTATCTTTTCCTACTACAATCCTGTATGCATCAGCATTGGTACCGTCTGCATCGAGTCGCTTTTTGATGAAGCTAGATCCGATACCCTTGCTCGTACCACCAAGTGCTGGAATACGTATCCACATACTCGTGATAGGATTGGCTCCTGGAGTGGTGTCGAGTTGTATCTTGCATGATACACACCATGGTGCACCGATGACATCACACTCTTCTCCTGGACTCGATCCGAGTACACCATCACCACAACGACCATACGGATTGCCACCACCGCCTGGAGTTGGCCCACCTGGACCACTACATACGAGAGCAGTAGCTGTATTACATAGATTGATATCAGTATGACACACTTTCCCTGGATTGGCAGCTTGGCATATTGCGAGAGAGCCATGAGACTGAGCGGCACATGAGTTGAGACTATTCACACAACTCTGTATATAGTATGTCGTACTACTACCTCCGCCGCCACAATTCACTGTACATACAGGAGGAGGAACTACGATACATGCTGGATCTTTGTTCGGATTGTTCGTGGGAGTACACTGATTTGGTGGTGGTGGAGGTGGAGGATTATTATTTCCACAGATCACCTCCCCATTTGGACCTGTAGGATTAGCTGCTACATTATCCGCACAGACATATACGACATTCTGCATATTGACAGCTACTGGAGCACCCGATGCGAGGACGACTGGCACTGTGAATGTATAGAGACCAGAGTTTGCTGGGAGTGGAGTGAGTTTGTTACATATGAGGGCAATACGAGAGACTGTCTCTCATGGGAATATCTGAGAACCCTGAGTACATAACCAGTCACTACTGACATTGGTACCTGATGAATTTTTGATGACAATCGGTCCAGTAAAGGTAAGGTAGGTAGGTAGGGTGTCTTTCACAACTACATAGGTCGCAGCTACTGATCCAGTATTCTGGAGCTGGTAATAGTAATTGAAGTATTCTCCACGAGCTACAGCAATAGGAGCAGTCTGAGTGTCTCCACTTGCAGAGATTTCTTTTGCATATTTTTTGATAGAAACGTATGGGCCACGTATGATCACGGTTGCTGGATCACAGAGCTGTGTCATAGGATCATAGTTGATATCGCCAGGACGACATGGTGCAGGATCTGGGATACAGTTATTTGCTGGATCATTCGCTGGTAGTCTCGGATCACGAGCACACACAGCTACGACGTTGCGTATAGGGACTCAGATCGGAGCTGTCGGACGGATGCGAGCCTGGACAGTGATCGTAGGAACGACAGTGGCTATGGTGATGATAGAGTTGTAGAGACAGTCCATCGTCTGTCCTGATGATGTACATGTCCAGTTGGTTCCAGTAGCAGTACCGATGAGCTCGATATCTGCTGGGAATGTATCGATCACACGAGCCCCTGATGCTGATGTAGTACTAGTATTTCTCACGCTAAATGTATATGGATAAACCTCTCCTGATACGACTTGTACTTCTCCGCTCACTGTTTGAGCATCGATTCACTTGACGTATTTTTTGATG
>JAYTJD010000042.1:0-1905 GCA_043731405.1 Candidatus Altimarinota bacterium | reverse complement strand
CGAGATCAGGAACAGGGAAGTAGAGATCATAAAACGGCTTCAAATGCTCCATACGAATACCACGAGCATAGCCCCGAGCGAGTGCTGTGTACATATAGCGATCACAGAGGACTACCATACCAGCCTTGAGCGCTCATCGCATCTCAGTGAGATATCTCTCGATAAAATCAGAGGCATAGATAGTATCGAATACTGCAGCAGGCATACTCGTATCAAATTTTTTGAATTTTTTTTGCATCTCGTGCATCTTGAGTGATGAGTTCCAGATACTATGTACACAGAAAAATCCGTTTGACTCGAGTAGATTCTTGGCAATCAAGAGTTGTGTGGACTTGCCCGATCCATCAGATCCCTCTACGATGATGAGAGTACCAGGACGCTCCTCGGTCGAGAAGAATATATCATTTTTGACACGAGTGGGAGTATCTTTTTGTATTGATTTTTCGAGACTATTTTTTATTTTTGGCTGTTCTAGAGTAGGCATAGGGTGTATAAGAATATTATCCAATATACTCTATATACGCACTCTAGTCAAAAGAATTCATTATTTTTGACTTGCTGTTTATCTGATATACTGGATCAGTACACTCTCATTTGCATAGGAATTCACTGGTATTTGTTTGCTATATTGTATAATGGAGTATACAGCTATAGGTATATACTAGAGGAAAAATACATCCAGAATTGATCTCGGACTCTCATGGGTCGCAGCAAGTGACTCGATTGCCTCATCACATTTCATCATATCTGTCTCGTTGAGGTATGGATACACTCATCGGAGTATCAGTATCGCCTCCTCACTCGTCGGTCGTATCCCATAGAGGGTGGCAGCGAGTCCGACTTTTTTGTCGTCTCTATAGTACCTCACGATATCCTGTCCTGCTGGACTCAATAGGGTGGTGAGTCGAGTATTGGCGAGATCGATGACTCGTGATCTGATCGTGTCGAGGACACTGTTCGGATTGTCTACCTCGAGGAGGATCACGGCATATGGCGGACACTCTTCGAGCACCTTGAGGAGAGCATTCTGAGCAGGGAGAGTCGCCGTCGAGAAGTGCCTGAGTATGTATATATTTTTCCCCTCATATGGCATCAGATCGATATCCCTGATACATTCGCGAGTTGTTGTGATACTGAATTCTTTTTTGTCCTCAGGGATATCATAGACGAATACGTTCATCACATTAGCCTCTATGAGCTCCTCATATGACATGATATGCCGACCAGTGACTCATGAGAGCAACGTGAATATACTCATCTCATCCAGCATCGCAGGCGTCGACGGATTCTCTGACTTCACAGTTTCTATATAGATGCGGAGCGGACTTAGAGTCATTATTGTATTTTATATAGTAGATTTCTGAAAAACTACGAATTTCATCGTTATAAAAATTTATTTCTCAGTTACTTACTCTGATGTAAGTTCCTTTCGAAAAAATTTTTCTGCCTCGAATTTCTTGTTTTTGAGGAATCTTGAATTTTGTATAGGTTTCTATATACTTTCTGTATAATCATTTTTAGATTTTTCACAAGTTTCATATCTATGCGTGCTCGACTCCTCGCGTTCCTCATCCTCATACTGCTTGTGGCTATCCCGGCTGGAGCCTATTATTATTTCACGAGTCGCTCTATCGCGAGTCTCGAGATATCAGCGGGTTCAGGTGTCATTTTCACGGCTCGTCTCACGGGATCGTTCGGTGTGGATGGGCTCCCACTCGCTGATCGGGCACTGTCCTATAGTCAAGAATGCGTCTCTCAGTGTAGCATTGCTCCGATCCTCCCTGCTCGCTATACTCTCACCCTCGAGAGCTCTGGACAGACGGATATATCTGATACTATTCTCGTGGATACAGCAGATCAGCTCACTCGCTCATATGGATTCACTCGCGATATCACACTCCAATC
>JAYTJD010000041.1:0-1915 GCA_043731405.1 Candidatus Altimarinota bacterium | reverse complement strand
TGTCCTTCTCCTCCTCAGTTCCGATGAGTACCTTGATCTCGATCTCGTAATTGTGCATACTAGTAAATTGTGAATGATAAATGATGAATTATAAATTCTTCTTCGAGGATACGATTATTGCTGCCAGGATTTTGCTGATTTCCCTATTTTCCGAGAGAATTCCTTCTCCTTCTTGGGGATCGAGAAATTTCGAGGCGATTAATAATTCTAGCCAGTATTGTGTCTCATTACTCTCTTTTTGTGCGATGGCGAGCTTATGGATGAAATCTAACTTACTTTCAGCATGTTCAGCTTCTCGAATAAGAGCTCAGATAGCCGTCCCACTACGAAGAAGCTGTTTACTTAGTACATACTCCTTCTTGTCAGTAACCAATACTTGTGATAATTGAATAATTTTCATTGCTAAACTGAACGATTTTGATTTGATGATATTTTCTTTTTCTTGGTTCATAGTGTAACTTTTATAATTTATAATTCACCATTTATAATTTATGTAAGTATCCCACCATATTATCCTCCCCCTCTCCATACCTGCCTACTTTTTTGTAGTCTTGGTCTGGTGGACTCGACATCTCGGCGAATAGGAGCTGGGCAATATCCATACCTGGTCTCAATATGATAGGTACTGAGTTCATATTCGCGAGTTCGAATGTGATATTGAGATAGTGACCAGGATTGATGAGTCCTGCCGTATTGTGGACAATGAGTCAGATACGAGCGAGAGATGACTTCCCTGAGAGCTGGATGAGGTATTTCTCAGAGCCAAATTTTTCGATACTCGTACCGAGGACAGTGACTCCAGGACGGAGGATGAGTCATTGCTCAGCAGTGACAACTATCTCTTCATACTCAGGGAGGATATGATTCACTGGATCGATATTAGCAACTGAGTATTCTTTGACAATGAGAAATCTATCACCGAGACGGATATCATAGCTCGCAGGCTGAAGACGAGAGTTGTCAAAACCAGAGATAGAAATAGTGCCAGACTCAATAGCCGTACGGATATCACGATCAGAGAGATACATAGAATAAAAGTTAATTTAAATGAGTATATCTATTTTCTCTGGATTTCAACTCCCTTGAGATAGTATTGTATGATTTTCTTGTAGTCCCATCCTGCCTGAGCCCAATATGTCGCTCATATTCCAGAGATCCCGACGCCATGTCCAGCTCGAGTCTTTCAATCTGATCCTGGATCAATGACGGATTGGAGGTATGGTGTATCGACACAGCTTGTTGACCCATTTTTCTGACAATATTCGAGTGCTGAAAGTGTCCGACCATCCGAAGATGAGTGATACCATGGCTTGATCAGGTTACCAGAATAGGTGATCACCTGTCCACGAGTCGCATCTACCACCCGAGCTACTGCTGGAGATCTGAGCTCATAGGAGTAGCCAAGATACTTCTGGAATACATCAGGATCATCAGATCCATCATATGGTTGGCCTGCGAACTTGCGATTGCGAGGATCCATATACCAACGAGCATATGAACGAGCTGAGACGACGATCGTCTTTATTTTCTCGGTCAGATCACTATTAGATACTTCTCACATCCCCTTGAGATACCACTCGATAGGGAGATCATTGACGACTACGAGTTTGTCATCCTGAGAGATGACTCGGATAGTATCTCGGAACATATTATCATTGTATCTGGCACTCTTGTCCCAATCAGGTACCCTATCCCACGAGTCAATACGTACGACGGTATGAGCGAGCCTGAGGATTCATCCAGTGTATGTTTTTTCTCATATTTTTACACTGAGTTTATTTTTTCACACTATTCATACTTGTACTTTTTCTGAGAATTTTAGTGGGATTTTTTGTTTATCTAATATGAGTATCCCGACTTTTGCATCAGCAGTAGAGAGGGTCAAATTGGCCTGATCAGGATAGGAGAGACGGAC
>JAYTJD010000040.1:0-1924 GCA_043731405.1 Candidatus Altimarinota bacterium | reverse complement strand
TCGCGAGACCGAACTCTTCAGGATCAATGATGATGATAGTATTGGCGGATAGGAAGTTGACTCCATTTTCGATGATCGTCGTCGAGAGGAGGATATCGTATCCTCTTTTTTTGAATGCGTGAATTCTATCTTCTATTTGCTCTCCTGGCATCTGACCATGGGTAATTATTATTTTTGGAGTATTTTTTCAGACACCATTCTCCACTATGCTCTCGATCTCCTTGGCGAGTGCATCCATTCCTCTGATCCTATTGTGTAAGATGATAACCTGTCCTCATCTATTAATCTCATGCTCTATCGCATGAGCGATCACCCCCTCATCCCATCGGGTAATGATGGTTTCGATCGGTTTTTTCTTTTTCGGAGGAGTGGCGATGATCGATATCTTCTTGAGACCTGAGAGTGCGAGGTTGAGTGATCTCGGTATTGGAGTTGCTGAGAGTGCGAGGATATCGATGCCGGCTCTGATTTTTTTGATCCGCTCCTTGTGTGTCACTCCGAACTTGTGTTCCTCATCGATCACGAGGAGTCCGAGTCGCTTGTATCTGACATCTTCCGAGAGGAGACGATGTGTCCCGACGACGACATCGATTTTTCCTTCTCGCAGATTCTCAAGTGTAGTCGTGATCTCCCGAGCTGAGCTCATCCGAGTCATGATACCGACTCGGATGCCAAAAGGGGACAGTCGATCGACGAACGTCTCATGGTGTTCATCGGCGAGGACGAGGAGGGGAGAGATGACTGCTACCTGTGTACCTGCGAGTACTGCCTTGTATATTGCATTCATAGCGATCTCCGTCTTCCCGAATCCGACATCTCCAGAGATGAGTCGATCCATCGCAGATTCTGACTCCATATCTGCGAATACCTCTTCGATGGCACTCGACTGATCCCGAGTGTACTCATAGGCGAACGCATCTTGGAACTCTTTCTCTTTACCTGAGAATTTTGCAAAAGATCGACCCTTGGTAAGAGAACGCCTTGCATTGGTCTCCAGTATATCGAGGGCGATTGCCTCGATTTCTTCAGTAGTCTTTGACATCGTCCGTTCCCATTCTTTCCCTGATAACTTGGTCAACTCGGCATCAGGCTTGCCGAGATATTTGCTCACTCGGTAGATCTCTGTGAGTGGGACGAACAACTTATCTCACTCGGCATAGTGGAGCTCTAGGTACTCTCGCTCGAGATTACCGGTGGACTTCTTCGTCACCGAGTGAAATAGGGCAATCCCATGTTCACGGTGCACGACGAGATCTCCAGGTGCGAGTGTGAGGAGGAGATCGAGATGTTTGGCGATGGATTTTTTGTTGCGGGTTCGGACGAATACTTGTCATACGATATCGTCTGTAATTATGATTCTTCAGATACTGGTTTCTTCTGTCGCAATCAAAGGAATGATACAGCTTTCCATTCCTCATTTTGTTACTTCGATTATTTCTATATTTTCGAGTTTATGGAATTCGACGAATTCTTGTACAGTTTTGACGAATTTTGTATAGATTTGCACCGTTTGCTCTCATCTCTCCTCTCGCAAAAATGCCAGAAATGCATCAATATGCTCAATAGTCGGGATATCGACTCCGAGTGAGATCGCGTCGTCCCTGTGAAAATCAGTAAAGTGCCTAGTTGCGATATATCGTAGTTGGTCTATATAAGGGAGAAAATCACAACCAAAGAGAGTCACTGACCCAGATTGCAATAGTGCCAATAGATCACTATTTATCACTCCCACTTTTCGCTCAACAGGTGTTTCGGTGAGTTTCTGATTTTTGATACTGATACTATCTCGATATCTGCGTTCTCCTGATCTGGAGTCGATCTCGATGATAGAGTCGATCTCCGTGTCGAACCACTCGATGAGTATCTGATTGCCACTATGAGCATCCGTTATAGTGACTATGCTACCCTCACGCCGATAGGTCGC
>JAYTJD010000039.1:0-4890 GCA_043731405.1 Candidatus Altimarinota bacterium | reverse complement strand
GATATGGGGGACACCGTTGGAATAGTAGATTGGCGTAGTGATATAGAACTTCTTTTTTGTCATATTTTGTTTTAGATACGCTGATTGTAGGGAAATATGCTCACTTTTCAAGAAAAAATTTTGACATTTCGTATAACTTTCATAATATGCTCGCGTTCTCTAGAGGAATTCACGATCAGTAATGGTTCGAATCCAATCTGGGGAGCCATAGCAGACATATTCCCCGATAGCTCAGCGGTAGAGCAACCGGCTGTTAACCGGTAGGTCATTGGTTCGAATCCAATTCGGGGAGCCATAATAATCCCCAAAAATCTTCTCAGAAATGAGAAGGATTTTTTTATTTGCTGATAATTCCTCGAAGTTCACTCATGAGTCAATGGATTATACTATTTCTCTGTTCTATGTTACCGAGTATTGCATCTGGACTCTCAAGTGCTTCTTCTTTGGCTTTGTTTGGATTCTTTGCGGAGAGATCATAGTCGCGGATATCCTCCACCTTCACGATCCATGATTTCGGAGTGTCTTTTCTCTCCTTACTGAGTCAGATAATCTCTGAGAGTTCTTCGTATTTGATAGGCTTGTTCTTGGTGAGAGTGCGTCCGAGATCGATCTCGTAGTACCATATATCACGAGTAGATCCTACCTTATCGAAGAATATGATATTGGTCTTCACTCCTGCATATGGCAAGAAAACTCAGGCAGGAAGAGATATAATCGTATGGAGATTGTAGTTTTCGAGGATTTCTTTTTTCACATTCTTGAATGACTCAGAAGTATTGAAGAGGACTCATTCAGGGACTACGATTCCCGTCTTTCCACCTACCTTGATCATCTTGGCGATATGCTGGAGAAATAACATTTCCGTGGCATTGGTCGGGAAGATGAAATTCTGTTGTATCTGTTCCTTCTCCTTTCCACCGAATGGAGGATTAGCGAGGACAATATCGTATCGATCCTTGTCTTGGATATCACGGATATTGGTCGTGAGCGTATTCACCTTGCTGATATTCGGATTGTGCACTCCGTGGAGGATCATATTCATCACACCTAGGATATAGGCGAGTGGTGTCTTCTCATTCCCGTAGAATGTATTATTGTTCAGAAATTCTAGCTCTGTGTCCGTCTTCACTTGAGGACGAATATGATTGAACGCTTCGATGAGGAATCCGCAGCTCCCCGCTGCAGGATCATAGACCGTCTGTCCGACCTGTGGATCTACGAGATCGACGATCAGTCGGATGATACATCGTGGCGTATAGAACTCTCCTGAGTTCCCACCGTCATTGCCCATCCCCTGGAGGAGATCCTCATAGATCTTCGAGAGCTCGAAGAGGTCTTCTTGATTCTGGAAATTGAGCCCATTAATAATGTCTATTACTTCCCTTAAAGTATGTCCACTTTCAATACGATTATCGAGAAAGTAGTATATTTCTCATATCTTATATCTTACTGAGTGATAATCTGCATCCACACTGCGAAATTCCTTGAGATATGGGAAGAGTTCTTTGTTCACAAAATCCTTGAGATCATCACCTGAGAACATACGCTTGTCTCGATGAATCCATGTAGACCAACGAAATTTCTCATCAAGAATAAATCGATACTCTTTCCCATCGAGTTCAGCACTATCTGATTCTCGATTCTCGAAGTCGTCTAGGAACTTCAGAAAGAGTATCCAAGAGATTTGTTCGGTATAACCAAGGGCTCAAGAGATTCATGAATCGGTGCGAAGTACATCTTTGATTCGGTTGATTTGTGATTGCATAGTTAGATCTTGTGTGAGAGGATAAATATATAGATAGTCTCGAAATCAAATCCATAGTCATCTGTGAGTACGGGGCGGAGATCGGTCTTTATCTGTCGGATGAGGAGATCCTGATTGTCTTCGAGGGTATAGGCATAGTCTACTTCTCGGAGTTTTTCTCAGAGAAGGGAGAGAAATACAGGATCGGAGAAATCGAATCATCATAAGGATCTCGCATACCAGATATCGAAAAAGTCTCGAATCGCTGGCTCTCGTCTCGTGAGTGCCGCTCGCATCTTCTCAGCGAGTGCCTCTCGGATATCGATACATGAGATCGTGTGTTCCTGGGAGAATATAGGCTCCTCATAGACACTATCGATAAAAATCGATTGGATCTTCCCAGGTTTCGGTGGTAGTGAGAGCCTCCCCTTGAGCGATATATCGAGTTTGATCGTTTGGAGAGAGTTATTGATAGCCGATTGGTATTCGAATGTGAACATAGCGAGCCTGTACTCATCGAACTTGGTCCGCTCATCTCGCAGAGTGAGTCCGAGGAGTGCGAGATCCTCTACGAAGCTCTCTTCGTACTCCTTCAGGAGAGTCTTGCGGGCTGTACGACCGAGATCTACATCGAGGACGAAGTCGAGATCTTCGCTGAGGCGAAAATATGGGAAATATACCTTATTCAAACAGGTTCCTCACTTGAATACGAGATCACCGTATTTCTCTCCGAACTTGATGAGGATAATAGTCAGGAGAAAATCTTTCTCGAGTTTGAGCTCGAAAAAACTATCACTATTCACACTCCGTAGCATAATAAGAAAATCCTCTTTCATTCTATTCTGATATTGCGGGAGAAATGTAGCTATACGATCGATGAACATAGTTGTTGGATGGTAGTATTGATAGTTTTTGAGGCATTCTCCTGGGCAAGAGATAGGAGTTTTGCTCTATCTATGCCATATGGGAGAGTTGAGAATTTCTTTTTTTCCTTCAGCATCTCGATGAGGGCTCGCTCTGGACTCATGATATTGTAGCTATACTCATCTTGTTTTCTCATCACTCCTCCATAAAAAAAACTCTCTCTCTGTCGAGTGAATATGAGCTTCACTGCACCGATACGCCGCTCTCCCGATACACTCGTATTGAGTACTGTATACCACTCTGGAACTTGTGTCGAGAGAGAATATGAGTTGTAGACAGCGAGTCCACCGAACATATAGAGAGCATCGCCCATATAGAGTGATCATACGATATATGGATCGATATATTCTGTGGACTCATTGTTGATATACCACTTCCCTCGCTTGATCGGAGTGATGAGTCACTTATCACAGAGTTGAGATACCGTATAGTTCGGTGCAAATTTCGATAGTATCTTTTCGAGAGTTTCTATACTGAGATATCCCTTACGATAGAGTCTGAGTTTTTCCCTGATGGTAGTAATGGTTGGCTTCATATTCGTAGATAACAATACAACGATATTATAGTATAAACACCTACAAATTGCAAATAAAAACTACTCCGTCACGAGTCTCCCTGCGAATGCCTCTTCGAGGAGACTCTGCTTCATATCTCAGCAAAAATCCCCAAGTAATCTTGGGGATTTTTGCTATCTAAAAACCTCTACAAATCTACACCCTCACTATCCCTCTCCATCCTCTCGCTGCATAGTAGGACTCTGCACCGTTGTGATAGACGAATACCCTGTTATAGCGGCGATCACCGAAGATAGCACCACCGAGCTCTCGGATCTCAGGCGGTGCGAGCAACCAGCTCGATGTCTTGGTATCATATTCTCCGAGTGTCTGCAATTCTCGATATTGCTCCTCGGTGAGCATCTCGACGCCCATAGAAATAGCTATATCCATAGCGTTGTTGGATGGCTTGTTCTCTCGTCTAGACTCCCACGCTACTCGATCATAGCAGAGACTACGGCGACCTGTCGGACTCTCAGGCGAGCAATCATAGAACACATATTCACCAGTCTCGGTATCATATCCGACCACATCAGGTTCTCCGCCCGTTCTCTCCATCTCAGAGAGCGACCACAGCTTCTCTGTATGAGCCTCGAGCCTCGATTGTACGAGAGACCATTCCAGACCTGTATGGCGTTTCATATTTTTGTCAAAACGAGCCATCAATACCGAGAGGAGTTCTGATTGTTGTTCTCTAGACAGCTCATTTTTGAGTGTATTGTTCATATTTTTGGATATAGTAGATAAAAATCAACTCGTCCTATATTGTATCTGGATTTGGATTCTTTTCAACTGGGAGGGAATATTACACATTACAAACTCCTCACCGTCTAGGTGACTTCCTCTTCCATATCTTGTTTCTGATATTTTTGCTTGAGTCATTCGATCCCATTTCGAAAATGTAGATATCTATCACTCGCCCGAGAGGCATATGAAGCATTTTCGATTCAATGAGGAAATTTCTCAGTAGTCACTGGGATTCCTTTTTTGATAAAAGACTCTTCGATGAGCCGAAGAAGAAAGGCTATAGTATTGAATGAAGAATGAAATCGAAATGCTACATTCTTGTCATTGGATCATTGGATCTGTCGGATATGGACACCATCTGCGTCGGTATCAAGACCGATGGCACAGGCGGGTCTATATTTCCCATCTTTTTCACGCTTGTATCGTACCACGAGAGCGATGTTCCCATCTAGGAGCATCTTCGTGGAATATGTAGATCCAGAGAACTCTCACGAGGCAACATGGAGTCATCAGAGTATCTCTACCATCAGCCGTGTACTATCTATTACAGGACAGGTGCTGTTGCGTGGAGTAGTGATGAACTCTCGGAAATCTGGAATATGAAGATGGTCGAGTGCTCGCATATATTTTTATATTTTGAGGATTGTATCAGATTATTTGATTTTAGTGAAATCAAAATTCCAAAAACATCTGAGATGGAGTTTTTGATGTGGAGTTGCAAAAGTAACAAGATTCCATAGAATACCCAGGCTAAAATAACTGTTTCTGTACAAGAATTCCCATACTAGATAAAGTAAACTAGAGGGCAACTGAAAAGTTGCTCGCCCTCTTCCATACTTTATCGTTGGGAAACGGTTATTTTAGCGAATAATGAGTGATGACTTCGGTTGCCCTTTTTGTTTGCTAAAATAACCACATCAC
>JAYTJD010000038.1:0-1958 GCA_043731405.1 Candidatus Altimarinota bacterium | reverse complement strand
ATATCACGGTCCAGGGCAAGGTCATCACTGATACTATCGTGAACCGTACTGTAGCAAACGTGACAATATCAGGATCTCTCCTCCCAGATGCATGAGCTCCTGCGATGTACCGAGATATCGGATCAACTAGTCTCCCATGGCAGAGTCTCTATCTCTCGAATCAGATACAGATAGCAGGAGGATCTCCTGGTATCGGCAAGGTGCTCACTTCAGATGCAATCGGTCTCGCATATTGGTCATCATCGATCATTGGTGCTACGGCTACAGGGATCACAGGATGAGTACAGAGTTATCTCCCAAAATTTGGTACTGGAGGTATTGGACTCTATCCGTCTCAGATTTTTGATACAGGTACTGGAGTTGGTATCGCGACAACTGCACCGACGACAGCACTCGACGTCAACGGACAGATCAGGCTGCGTAGTGGAGCTATCAGTGGAGCCTACCTCGTCTCTGATGCACTCGGGGTCGCGAGCTGGACAACGGCAGTCACGGCTACAGCGTTCAATCTGACTGGTACAGTACTCTGAGCAACAACGTATTACAACGGATCGAGCTGGGTAGCATCAACCAATATCTACAACTCAGGATCCAATATTGGTATCGGTACAGCTACTCCTAGTGCCAAGCTCGAGGTAGCCGGTCAAGTGAAGATCACATGAGGTACTCCTGGTGTCGGCAAGGTACTAATATCAGATGCTACTGGTCTCGCGAGTTGGTCATCGAGTATATCATGAGCTACCGCAACGGGGATCACTGGTGGTACTCAGAACTATGTATCAAAATTTGGTACTGGAGGCACTGGCCTCTATGCATCTCAGATATTCGATGATGGGACAAATATCGGTATTGGTACAGGTACGAGCCTCACGACCAAATTTGTCATCGACTCTGGTATTGCCAATGACTCTGGACTCAGATTTTCTCGTCTGACAAGTGCCTCTCCTGTGATCTCAAATGGTATCATATCTATCGGTGTGGATAGTTCTGGAAAAGTCGTTGGAGTCAGCCCAGTCAGCAATATCGCCGTATATACTGGTACACTCCGTTCCAGTCCACCAACACCAAATCCAAACCTCAACACATTTGAGGTATCGTATGACTTTAATCAATATTTTGGTATTCCTGGTAAACAATCATTCGTAGTGAGTAAAGGAGATGGGCCGTCAAACAATGGGCCATATTTCAAAGAAGATGGTACTGATGCTCTCTGTTCGATAACGGGTACATATGGCTCACCAGGAGCCTATGATTGTATCAATGCTGATCCTGCTACAGGACTCTCTGCGAGTCCATACAATTCATTCACTATGAGTGCCAAGTGAGATACATTTGGCTATCAGCTTGCACTCGGTGCTCGAGGTGATGCTCCGCTGTTTGCTCGTAGTGGTCGGTTCAACTGATCTCAGACAGGATGACTCTATACCAATGATTCACCCTATCAGACTCCAGCTCCTTGGCAGAGAGTCCTCTCCATCCCAGCCAATCACTCAGAGTACCTCTATATCAATACAGGACTCAACTCACAACTCCAAGCTATCAGTGGTGGTGGACAGATAGGTATGGGTACTTCATTCCCAGATCGTCACTTTGTCGTAGCAGGATCACCATCAGGATCGACGAGTTCTGCAGTGCCACAGATGATGATCAAGAGAGGAATCCAATGAACTGATAATAATCTCGGAGTCGCGTACGGTACACCATATCTCAATATTGGAGGACTCGAGAACAGGGTCACCGCACTCCAGACGATAGGGTTCGGATATAGTGCCCTCGCTGGTGCTGTGAGATATGCTCCTGCGGAGATCGGATTCCTCACGACATCTGTAGCCGGCAATACTCAGGGTGATATCGTATTCGCCAACCGCAATGGTACGACCAATGTGGCACCAACCGAAGTAGTACGTATCACGAGTGCTGGCTCTGTTGGTATCGGTACGCCGACTCCTGGTGCCAAG
>JAYTJD010000037.1:0-5048 GCA_043731405.1 Candidatus Altimarinota bacterium | reverse complement strand
CACGAGCACTATCTCAGAGAAGCTGAGAAGATGGCAGATCGTCTGACGGTCGTGATTGCTCGGGATCATCGAGTGTTCTCAGGCAAGTGACGCGATCCCGTACATACGGAGCTACTGAGGCGAGATATCGTGGAGCGGGCTTTTCCTGATGCTCGTGTCATCCTCGGTCATGAGTCAGATATATTCGCTCCGATTCGTGAGTTTCATCCTGATTTGCTCACTTTTGGCTATGATCAAAAGGTACCAGAATCTCGAATCAAAGAGCTATTCCCAGATATAGAGATCGTGAGAATAGATGGATATGAGGTGGAGAAGTGGAAGAGCTCGATCCTCAGAAATGAAATACAAATCCAAAAATAATGCTACAATACCTCCTCATCTATATCATCATCCTCACCCTCCTCTCCTATCTCACTATGATCATCGACAAGCTGAAATCGATATATCAATGGTGGAGAATATCGGAACGCGTCCTCTGGATCCTTGCGATCACCTGAGGAGTGCTCGGTATATGGCTCGGTATGCAGTGGCCGATGTATCACAAGGTGGGTAAGCGAGAATTCAGGATCTGGATACCTGTGATTGGGATTATATGGATAATTATCCTATTATACTTTATAAAATAAAGTTGCTTTCTTATATCATTTCCATAGAATGACCTCATGCAAAAAAATATAGTCAAAATAGAACATCCAAGGCAATATCATATGGTCGGAGACTGATTCCGTGTGACGAACTACGTCCCAGGATATCGTGGCGAGATGTCGAACGAGACGAGTCCATTCCTCATGCTGGACTACAACGCTCCATGGCAACTCCCTCCACAGGGCAATCATCGTCCTGGAGTGGGATTTCACCCACATAGAGGATTCGAGACGGTCACGATCGTCTATTCTGGTGAGGTCGAACATCAGGATACAGCGGGTCATGGTGGCATGATCGGAGCTGATGAGGTGCAGTGGATGACTGCTGGATCAGGACTCCTACACAACGAGTTCATGACGGCTGAGTTTTCTCGGATGGGTGGCACACAACACGCGATCCAGCTCTGGGTCAATCTGCGAAGTAGTGACAAAATGACGCTTCCAAGATACCAAGCACTCACACGATCGAGTATTCCTGAAGTGCTATTTGATGGAGGACGAGTTAGAGTGATTGCGGGAGAACTACAGAATATAAAATGAGCTGCCAAAACATTTTCACCCGTTGAGCTCTATGATGTCAGATTCGACTCAAAGTGACAACTCGAGTTCCAAATCCCCGAAAACTACACCACTATGATCCTCGTGACGGAGTGAGAGATCATGATACATGGCAAAAAACTAGAAAATGGCGATATGGCCCACTTCGCAAGATCTGGATCAGATATGTCGATATCCTCAAGTACTATTGCAAAAGCTCTCATCATGGCATGAGAACCACTCTGAGAACCGATTGCTCACTATGGACCATTTGTGATGAATACAGAGGTCGAGATACGGCAGGCGTTCGCTGATCTCAATGCTGGGAAGATGGGGAGTCTCGATCTCTAGTATAATCAAGAAAACAATATGTCCAAAATGCCCATCATATTCATCTGACACGGGAGTCCGATGAATGCTATCGAAAACAACATCTATACTGATAGCTGGAAACAAATAGCAAAAAATATAGAGAAACCAAGAGCTATACTCATGTTCTCAGCTCATTGGATCACAGAAAATGAAACCAGGATCTCCATGAGTGAAAACCCAGAGATGATATATGATATGGGTGGATTCCCTCCCGAGCTCTACCAGGTTCGATATGACGCACCAGGGAGTAAAAAGATTGCTGAGGAGATATGCTCCGTCATCGCGAAAAATGATCAGGTCCAGGTTTCTAAAAAATCAGAGAATGGATTGCTTCGTGCCTCGCAATGACAGGAACCACAAACCAAAATCATCCCAGATCCAAAACGATGATATGATCACGGAGTCTGGTCTACGCTCGTCCATCTCTTCCCTACTGCCGATATCCCAGTGATCACCATGAGTCTCGACTATCGAGCGTCTCCACGCTATCTCGTGGGTCTCGGTGAGTCTCTTGCGATACTTCGCGAGAGAGGTATTCTCATTGTCGGGAGTGGCAATATCGTCCACAATTTGGGGGCAATAGACTGGTCATGAGAGAGTATTCATCCATGGGCGGTTGAGTTCGATGCTCGGTTTGCGAGGTGACTCGAATCAGGCAAAGACACTCCCGAGTGGAAGAGTCTCCTAGATTTCAGATCTTGGTGAGATATATCTCGTCTTGCACATCCGAGCTATGATCATCTCCTCCCGATTTTTCCTCTCATGGGTGCGAGTTCAGCAGCAGATATCGTAGAGTTCTATACTCCTGATATTGCTATGGGGAGCTTGTCTATGCGGAGTATTGTGTGGGGGTAGACTGTATAATAAGTGATCATAGTGGATCACTCGGATCTATCCCATCCATATATTGTTTTGTGATATCAATATTTGTTATTCTATAAACGAGACCGATCCATCGTGCCATCATCACTTGAGCACTGTCCCTCCAATTATTTTCTGGATTTCCTATCTTTTGTAATTCATCATTTGAATAAGATCGATCTACATTCAATAATCGTATTTCTTGTGTTAGATAATTACTGGGTGCATGTGAAAGTCACAATTTTTTATCTCTGAGATATTCTCTTGCTAAGGACACACTATCATACTCTGGGTGTCACTGCATCATCACATATCGAAAGTCATGGCTTGTGGCGAGATGCACTCATGCTGTACCAGCAATAAGTACTTGGTTTCAGCTCTGTTTAAATACATCTTCGGAAATACTATTCCATCTTGAATGTGGCACAAGTAAATTTGAGTTCATTCCAGTCACGAGTGGATGAGCATCATTTGTAACTTTATGATCAAATACTCACCATATCTTCTTGCTTACTCATTCTACTCATGTATTGAGTACTCGGTCTATATCGTGTTTATATTTCATAACAGCGTGAGTAGCGAGACAAGATGTTAGTATTGACGATACAGATGATTCTGCCCATTGGAATATATCCGTTAGTTCATTCCAAAATGGCAAACCATTAATACTACCATTTCAAAAATTAGCTCATGAAATTATTAGGGCGTCAAGTCATTTTCTCTGAACATCCTGAATGAGAGTATAATATTTCTTTATATATTCCGCCGTTTCTTCACTCCTCTTAACTCAGGTACATGTCATCAGTACTGGCTCTATCTGCAATACGGGTTCTGATCCAATGAGCCTCAAGAATTGTTGCTCTGTAGCTTTTAGTGCTGCATCAGGCATATTATTGAGTAATCATATTCTGAGTGGTCTGAGATCGGCAATCTTTGCTCTTGCCTCACTCAAAACAATCAATGGATTATTTATTCATAATCCCGCTATAGTAGGTGACGATGATTCGCTACTGATTAATGGCATTATTTGAGAGTATTAAGAATAAGATCCGCAAGTCTGGTTCAAGTTTTCTTGGGAGATTCTTCTCTGTAGGGCAATATGATATCCGCAAATGCCTCATAAATTCATCATCTATATTCAAGTGTTTCTTTTAATGTTTTGAATCGTGGGGTTTGTCCATTCATTCACACGATACGAGTGTTTCCATCGGCTCGTCCATATGGAAAAGCCCTACTTGCAAGCACATCGATTGGTACATGAAGTAGTATAACTGTACTTCTTTCTCTCACGTGTTTCATGGCATTATGACTCAATGATAGGCTCCCTGTTGAACAAAATAACAACGTATCAAGGTTATATGATTTTGATTCTTCCGTATCCCCGTAATTATCAACGATAAATTGTCATTCAGCCTCAAGAAATCATTCATCTCATAGTTCACAAAGTTTTTTTGCTACTCAATTTTCCCCCCATCAATTTAGACCTTGCAATCCATCATCATCCATATCATGGAAAATATGACTAATTTTAAGTTCGTTTTCTATTTTCCTTGCGGCTATCCTTCATGCTGTTGTTTTTCATGACCAAGGTGCTCCTATTATTGTAATTCACTCTGAACGAAAAAGCTCCATAAATAAAAAATTAGATTCTAAATATATTTATTATATATATTTATATAAAAAGTCAAGTAACGTTTATAACTTCTCTATCGGTGCTATCTCAACATTCATCTTCTTGATCCCGAGCCCAGAGAATGCGATACTCGCAATAGCCCCATCGATCGTCACGATCGTCCCTACTCCATACTGAGCATGCTTGACTCTATTTCCTGTGGCAAAACTGGAGGCTGAGTTTTTTGGTTTTAGCCCTGCTTTTGCGAATGAAATCGTTGGACTCGATCCGCCTCCGCTCGAGAGCGAGGGACTACTTGAGCCTTCAGAATTATTGAACATATTACCAAAACTCGAGAAACCACCTGATCCACCACCGAATATACTCTGAGCAGATCCACGGTTGGATTCGACTTCGAGGTATTCTGCGGGGATTTCTTTGATGAATCGACTTTTCGGATTCGCCGAATAGTTCCCGAATGTATATCGCTCATGAGCACGAGAAATATAGAGCTCAGTTTTGGCTCTGGTGATGGCAACATACATGAGTCGACGCTCCTCCTCGAGCTGACTCGAGTCGACGAGAGAGCGAGAGTGTGGGAATATCCCCTCTTCCGCTCCAGCGATGAATATAGTCGGATACTCGAGTCACTTCGAGAGATGGATCGTCATGAGAGAGACATATCAAGTGTCAATTTTTTGCTTGTCCTCCTGATCTCGATCTTGATCGGTGATAAGTGCAATATCCTCAAGGAAACTCGCTATATTCTCCGGATAGATGAGTCCATCATAGCGAGACGCCATATTGAGGAACTCATCGAGATTCTCCATCTTGCCATCGAATTCCTCCTCTGTATATTCAGCCTTGAGATATGCCTCATATCATGTTCGTTTGATGATATTGTCCATCAGCTCTGTGACCGATACCGTCTTCGAGAGCTCGCGGAGTCATCGATAGAGGAATGCGAAACCCTGGATTCATTTTGCACCTATTCCCGTGATCGCATTCAGGAGGAACTCGTT
>JAYTJD010000036.1:0-2021 GCA_043731405.1 Candidatus Altimarinota bacterium | reverse complement strand
AGCCGGAGTGAGAGCTCACTGATATCCGCTCAGCACTGGTGCGTGGTCGCAATCTCGCACAGATCGCTCATCGGCTCCAATTTGCTCACGCGATACAGGTCTCTCGTGGTGAGTACAATGCGAAGTGACATGAAAATCCGTATATCCTCGCCAATACCCTTGAGGCCATCATCGGGGCACTTTATCTCGATCAAGGATTCGAACGTGCTCGGGAATTCATCATACAACATGTATATTCGACACTCTCACATATCCTCGAGCAGTCTCTTTTTGTTGACCCGAAGTCTGCTCTCCAGGAGCTCACCCAAGAGGTCTGGGGGATCACGCCGATCTATCGTGTTGTCGAGGAGATCTGAGCTGATCACAACAAGGTATATCTCATCTCTGTATCTCTCTATAGTGTAGAGCTCGGACAGGGTCGTGGTAGTTCCAAGAAAAAATGAGAACAAGATGCCGCTGAGAACGCCATGGGACGCAAGTGAGACTGGGAAAAAAATATCGAGGGAATCCGAGCCTAATTATCGCTTGTTTTTCCTGATCCCAATCAGCTCATCTCGTATCGTCGCCGCTTTCTCGTAGTCCAGATTCGCGGCTGCGACATCCATCTCGAGCTCGAGTCGCTTGATATAGGTACTCACATCTCCCATCATCACCTTTCACTCGAATGTCTCTGTCTTCTTCGATGGGATCGATATCTCCTTGATCGATGAGATGATCGTCGTCGGCGTGATACCATGTGCTGTATTGTATGCAATCTGGACATCTCGTCTGCGATTGGTTTCAGCGATCGCGTCCACCATTGCAACCGACTCTTTGCAGCCTGCGGAGTACATGATAACATATCCGTTCACATTTCTCGCAGCTCGACCAATGATCTGGAGGAGGGAGGTCTTGGATCTGAGGAATCCGACCTTCTCAGCGTCGAGTATCCCGATAAACGATGTCTCTGGGAGATCGAGCCCCTCTCTCAGGAGATTGACTCCTACGATCACATCGATATTGCCAAGTCGGTATTCTCTGAGTATCTCGAGTCGCTCGAGTGTCTCGATCTCTGAGTGGAGATATCTGACCTTGAGTCCGTTCTCAGCAAAATAGGTCGCGAGATCCTCGGATGACTTCTTCGTGATTGTCGTGATGAGTGATCGTTCTCCTCTTGCAGTCGCTGATGCGATATTTCGCATCAGGCTATCTACCATATACTCCATGTCCTCTATCGTGATCTCTGGATCGAGGAGTCCTGTTGGACGGATAACTTGCTCGGCAACTATTTTTTGATGTTCAGCTTCGTATTTCGACGGAGTGGCGGAGACGAATACGGTCTGTCCTATCTTTTGCTCGAACTCCTGAAACTGGAGAGGACGGTTCTCCATAGCTGATGGCAGGCGGAATCCGTAGTTCACCAGATTCTCCTTGCGAGCCCTATCTCCTGCATACATCCCGCCAATCTGAGGGATCGTCATATGCGATTCATCGATGAATGTCAGAAAGTTGTCTCCGAAGAACTCCATCAGTGTTGCAGGAGGTTCTCAGACGTTGCGATTGCCCAGATACATCGAATAATTCTCGATACCGTTCACATATCCTGTCTCGGTGAGCATCTCGAGGTCATAATCAACTCGCATCTTGATACGCTCCGCCTCGACGAGTTTGCCATGTTCTGTGAAGAATTTCACTTGTTCTTCCATCTCGTGCTTTATTTTTGGGATCACGGACTCGATGACTCACTTCTCGGTGACAAAATGCTTCGCCGGAAATATCACAATCTCGTCCATATCATCCATGAGGTAGTGGGTGAGATGCTCGATACGAGATATCCGCTCGAGTGTATCTCAGAAAAACTCGAGCCGAATGATCGACTCACTCGAACTCGGCCAGATCTCGAGGGTATCTCCCTTTACCAGGAACATACCAGGTTTCCAGTCGGCGGTCGATCGGGTGAATTGTACCATCACGAGCTCCTTGATGATATTCTCGATCACATACTCGTGATTGGTCTGGAATCTGAGACATTGAGCCTCGTA
>JAYTJD010000035.1:0-2034 GCA_043731405.1 Candidatus Altimarinota bacterium | reverse complement strand
CTATAATCATGATATGCAATTGCAGAGATATACAACCCGTATCATCTCATATTAGAGAGAGGTTTTTATGACCCCTCTTTTTTTATATTCCTAACTTTTTTCTCTCTTGAAAATAATATTCGTCACATGAGGTGTCCTCTCTGGCATCTGAAAAGGTATAGCTGCAGCATCGATAGGGGCACTTCTCACTGCCGCAGACAAGCGAGTGTACTGTCAAAAATTCGACTGATATCTCAATGTCGATCCAGGTACGATGAATCCGACTCAACACGGAGAAGTATTCGTCACAGCGGATGGGGCTGAGACAGATCTCGATATAGGTCACTATGAGCGGTTTCTCGATACGGATATGAACCGTTTCTCGTCATTCACCTCTGGTCGACTTTATGAAGAGCTCATTGCTCGAGAGCGTCATGGAGACTTCCTCGGTGGTACTGTCCAGATCGTCCCACACCTCACCGATCTCGTCCAGGAGAAAATCAAGGCAGGATATGAAACAGCCAATGCAGATATCTCCATCATCGAGATCGGGGGAACGGTAGGTGATATGGAGAACGAATACCTGCTTGAGTCTGCTCGACAGCTCCAGCATCGTCTCGGTCGGGATAATGTGATATTCGTCCATGTTGTGCTCCTCCCGTTTTTGTGAGCATCCAAGGAGTTCAAATCAAAACCAATACAACACTCGGTCCGAACTCTGATGGGATATGGGATATCTCCTGATTTCCTCGTGGTCCGCTCTGATGAGGTAGTTCCTGAGGAGATGCTTGCGAAGATCGCGGCAACTTCGGGACTAGAACGCGATGATATCATCGCTGCACCGACACTTGACTCGATCTACAAGGTGCCTCTCTCGTTCGCATCGCAGGGGGTCAGTACTAAGATTCTATCTAAGCTCGGACTCGATACCGTGATACCTGATATGACGGTATGGGAACAACTCGTCGGACATATCGAGAACTCGACAGATATCCTCACGATCGGTATGGTCGGCAAATATACAGATCTCGAGGATGCATACTATTCACTCAATGAGTGACTCCGATGTGCTGGATTCGCTCACTCGAAAAAAATCAAACTCCAGTTCATCGATGCGGAGGATGTAGAAAAATCAGGTACAGCCATCCTTGATAATCTTGATGGGATCTGTATCCCAGGAGGATTCGGAACTCGAGGAACTGAGGGGATGATCGAGACGGCAAGATATGCGAGAGAAAATAAAATCCCATACCTCGGAATCTGTCTCGGATCACAGATCATGGCGATCGAGTACGCACGCAATGTGCTAGGTATATCTGATGCATCGAGTGAAGAGTTCACCCCAGATTGAGAGTATAATATCATCAAAATTATGGAACTTCAGAAATGATTGATGTCCAAATGAGGAAATATGCGACTCGGGAGCTATGAGTGTATTATCAGAAAATGAAGTTTGGCGGAGAAAGTATATGGATGACTCTCTGTTACGGAGCGACATCGTCATAGATTCGAGTTTGATCCTCTCTATCGCGAGCAGATGGAACAATCAGGATTCATCGTGTCAGGGACGTCACTAGATGGGACGCTCGCAGAGATCGTAGAGCTCCGAGATCATCCGTATATGATCTCGACACAGGCCCATCCCGAGCTCATCTCTCGTCCATCTCGCCCTCATCCGCTCTTCATGGGACTCGTGAGAGCAATGATCGCAAACAAAAATAGGTAACATCTACACAGGGTACGATGGCACCAATAATGAAAGAGCGATGGATCTGTACTACTGCTAGCTCTTGATACCAACAGTACCAGATTTGATACTCCCTCTGATGCCTTGATTAGCTTTTGGATAGGGTTGTTCTCTGAGGAATGAGGCGACGTGAACAATATTGTTACCAGCCACCTCTATCATAGATTTGGTTGGCTCCTTGTTGAACAGCTTCGTCAATTGCTTTTCACTCTTTCCTTCTGCATCGCCCAGCCACGAGACAGAGCTGCCAGGTGGTATCGTCATACCATTGTATGTGATAAAACTCAACAGATTGCCCGTTATATGTT
>JAYTJD010000034.1:0-2088 GCA_043731405.1 Candidatus Altimarinota bacterium | reverse complement strand
TCTATGACTGATATCCTCATCATGTTCGGCAACTATGGAGAATTCCATACGTATACGGATATCATGCTCTCAGTCGTGATGATTCTCATATTCCCACTTTTTCTTGTGGCCCTCGGGTACAAGAGCTGGACATACGGGAAACGGGCAGATATGAGTGGAAAAACGGGCATATGAGTCATTGGAGGAACCATCGGTACGATCCTCTCGGGGTGTTCGTGCTGTGGACTCACTCTCGCAGCTTCATTTTGACTCCTGCCACTGATGTCGTTCCTCCCCTATGACGGACTCGAGATCAAGATCGTATGAGCTCTCGGGCTCCTCTATGCGACTTGGGATATCATGGTCAATCTCGAGACCTGTCGGGTCAAGCGATAATATTTTTTTTTGCCCCAAAACTGCTACACTCGATACTATGATACACTTAGCACCCACAGACTATCCTCGAGATTTCTATTACCACCGTACGAGTGCCGAGATCTACCGTCCGTATATCGAGTCGTGTGGTAATATCGATGCATTCGACATCGGGAATGATCCACAATACGCCTGGAAAAAATGACTCTTCGGAGATCGAGTCCATGTAGTGAAATATGAACGGACAGATATCGAACCAGATATCGAGAAACTGAAACAGGACTGAGTCAAACATGCGATGGTGACATGGATTCCCTATTCGAGACAGGATATCCCAGCAGGATGGAGACGACTCTGGCTCACCGATCACTTCCAGGAGACGAGTGTCAATGAGCTCACACCAGACTACAGAACAAAATGGAACGATCGAGCCCGCCGAGCCATGAAGAAATATGATAAATCCTGAGCCGAGGTGAAAGCCGTCGATGCGGATACATTTATCGCGGCATTCCAGGCATCACACGTGAAGAGCTGGAACTATAAGATAATCAAAAATGACTACATCCGCAACTACAAACGGATCAGATCATTTGATCCTGACAAGGTGAGACAGTGGCTCGTGTACAGTGAATGACGGGCAGTCGCAGGACTCGCTTGTCTCGACTACATCGACAATCACTCGGTGCACTTCGTCGCATTCACGGATACGGCAGCCTATCCGATCCAGTGAGGGACAGCCCTCATCGATGAATGGTTCCGCTCTAGCGTCGAAAAAGGAATTAAATATATCACCTTCGATCAACTCCGCAATCCTCATGGGCCGTCGGATCAACGGGGATATACCGAGTTCAAGGAGAACTTCGTCGAACATCGTCTCAGTTTTCCAAAAGCGTATTTCAAGATGTTCTAAAACTATATAAGTAGAAACATTCGCAGAGGGATTTTTACAATTTTTGTTTCTTTATTGTATTCCAGTTGATCTTCAGAAATTATGATTCCATATTTTGATGGGATTTTTTTCATAGTTTGTACAGCTTGTTTATATCATTTGGATCCAGCTCATACTTCTATCACTATCGCAGATCATCAGATACTGAGGATGAAATCTGCACCTCATTGACTACTATCATAGGTCAAGCTCCCACTACCTGCTCTATCAAAGATTTTGTAAAAATACATAGCTACAATATCTTCTGTGAGTTTTCATTTGGCATTCTCATTGGAGATGATATTCGACATGAGTCGATAATAAATCGCACGAAATGCTGGTGCAGAAAAAAGATACTTCGATGATTTACGAGAAGTAACTTGATTCAGATGAGAACCATATGGATAAATACGTCTCAGGAGCTCAGCTCATTCGAGAGCATCCAGTATCTCACTCATCTTTGAGCGACTCATATTGAATTTTTCAGCCATTTTTGTCACATTGCAACTATCCATATCTGCCAGAGCATAGAGAATACCTGGTATATTCGATACTGTGTCAGGGTGAAATTTTACCATCGGTAAATCACTATGAATAATACGATCCAGAGTCTTGTGGATCTGATCATATACGATAGACTCGTCATCGAAGTCTACCATATGAGGGAGAGAACCATACCAGAGATACTTCTGATAATCTGCTGTCATCACGCCCATATAGTATGTATTGACCTCTGGAGTGAGTGCCCGTAGTGACTCATAGAGACTATCACTGTCAGACGAATACATGATGGCATCACGGATTTT
>JAYTJD010000033.1:0-2102 GCA_043731405.1 Candidatus Altimarinota bacterium | reverse complement strand
TCCACTCATAGTTCGTCGATGGACGATTTGGAAGAGGTTGCTTATCGAATTTCCAGTCACCAGTATGGACGAATCTGCCCACTGGAGTCTCGATGAGGAGACCAACCGAGTCAGGGATCGAGTGATCCACAACAAAAGGAGTAATCTGGAAGTGCTTGCCCATCTGGACAGGACGATAGCGAACATACTCCGAGAGATGTGTGAGTGTCGCCTTCATATCTCCTTGTTTCATTTTGATGAGTTCATATGCCATCGCTGTCGCGTAGATCGGAGTGCTACGACCGAGTTGCTCCATGAGGTAGTAGATCGCACCGATGTGGTCAATATGTCCGTGAGTGATGCCGACTCCGACGATTTTTTTCCCACGACAATAGGTGAGATCTGGGATCGAACAGTTGATACCGTATTGGTACTGATCAGCGAACTGAAGACCCATATCGATGATGATCATCTCATCTTCGTACTCGAATCCCATACAGTTAAGACCGACTTGTTCGGTTCCACCAAAAGGGATGACGCGAAGGGTTCCCTTCTCGAGTGGTTTCGGTCGCTCCTCAGGAATATGGAGGAACTTTTTCACTGCCTGTACTGGCGTGAGGAATGGGAATGATTTCTTCGGACGAAATGAATCCTCGAAGATAAATGACTCACCAGGTTTGACATTGGTGGCGATATTTTTGCCTGAGTCAAAAAAGCTACGGAATCCGGGCTTTCGATCAGTTTGTGGCGTTTTGCCAGAGTTATTTTGGTAGCGTGTGTTTCGCATGTGTATTATTTTTAGTGGTTAATTTTATCTCTCTATCACAATCGGCATCACTACAGGAGTGCGACCAGTGAGGAGATAGCAATACTTGGTGATCTCGCGACGGAGTCATTGTACGAGTTCGCCTCGTTCGACTTTGGGATTCTCGACGATCAGCTTCTCATAGGTCTGTCTGATTCCCTTGAGTATCTCCTTATGGATGTACATCATCTCATAAGCATGGACGAATCCACGAGAATCGATGAAGATATGACCAGCGATCGTACGAGCCCTGCTGTCTTCCTCAAGGGTGAAGATAAGAACTCCACTCTCAGCAAGCTGATCTCTGTCTCCGAGAGCATATCCTGCGACGACTCCAATAGAGAGTCCATCGAGGAAGAATGTATCGAATGTGAACTTCATCGCATTGCGAGTGATGACCCCTCATTTGAGTGAGAGCACTTCACCTGTGATAAATGCCTCAGCCCCGATAGAGAATCCATCAGTCGTAGGTGCGATCACGGCAGAAACAGAAGCCCCAAGATCCGCAGATGTGAGTGATATATGAGCAAATGCGACTGTAGAATTCCCAGCCCGGAATCCCAGATGTGAAGTAAGATCGACATCAGCGGTAATACACTCGATATCTCCGATGCGTCTGGTACTCGTACCATCAGCAAAGAGCTCAAAAAATCTGCAAGACTCCAGAAATACAGTATTGGTGATACTATTGCGAAATGATGCAATAACTTCTCGTGTCGCATAAATAGGAGGAAATCCGAGAGTCGGGAGGATGAGCTCAAATCTCGCTACATCGATAGATGCATCGGTGAGAATCCAAGCTCGGATACGATCCTTCTCTGAGAATATGAGTCGCATATCAGGAAATGTCGGATAGGTACGGCCAGATCTACTGATAGAGCCGAATCCTGAACCCATGAGTACTGTCGTCTCGTCAGAACGGACCATAAAGAGTGGATCGATGCCCTCATGAGATGAGAGAGCTATGACGCGTATGCTCGATGTATCATCCTCACGAGGGAGAAATGATGACTTCATCCCAGCAATCAGGCGAGTGAGAGCTGGAGTAGTATCGATGACAGCGGGCTCAGTGGCCTGTAGTGGTCGTGGTGGACGAGGAGTATATTCTCGAGCAGGACGACTCTGCATATCTGCCCGCGTGACAAGACGAGGAGCAGGTGTGCGAGGAGCAAACATCGGACGATCGGGTTGCGAGAGGACTGGAGGAATCGCAGATCGTGAAGAAGAAGAAGAAGAAGAAGAAGAACGAGAGGCAGATGATGGAGTAGATCCAAAGTCGATATCATCGCTATCACCAAAAATATGGTCCATAGAAAAG
>JAYTJD010000032.1:0-5308 GCA_043731405.1 Candidatus Altimarinota bacterium | reverse complement strand
GTATTCATCACTTGTGGTCTCGGAGGTGGTACTGGTACAGGTGCTGCTCCAGTCGTCGCTGAGATCGCTCGCGGACTCGGTGCACTCGTAGTGGGTGTAGTAACCAAGCCATTTGCATTCGAAGGACAACGCCGAACAAGTCAGGCATTTGACGGATTCGAGATGTTGAAGTCAAAAGTCGACACCCTCATCACCATTCCAAACGACAAGATCCTCACGATCATCGACAAGAAAACTCCTCTCCTCGAGGCGTTCCATATTGCTGATGAGATCCTCAAACAGGGTGTCCAAGGTGTATCTGAGCTCATCACGCATCCAGGTCTGATCAATGTGGACTTCGCCGATGTCCGATCAGTCATGGAGAACGCAGGATCTGCACTCATGGGAGTCGGATATGGTAGCGGCGAGAGTCGAGCGATCGATGCAGCTCGTGCTGCTATCGAGTCTCCTCTCCTCGAGCTCTCGATCAACGGTGCCAAGGGGCTCCTCCTCTCGATCACGGGTGGATCTGATCTCTCGATGTTCGAGGTAGATGAGGCGTCTCGTCTCATCAAGGAACTCTGTGATCCAGATGCAAATATCATATTCGGTACCTCTATCGATGAGCGATATACAGGCGAGATCAAGATCACGGTGATTGCTACAGGATTCAACGAAGAGACCAACGCTCAGATCGCATCGATGAGTCGTGGAGGATTCGGACAGAGTCGAGTATTCGGATCTGCACCCACACCTCCAGCACAGCAACCGACTATGCGGCCGATGAATCAGGGAGCGTTCGGTGGGCAGACCACTACGGCTCCAGAGCCACAGAACGACTATGATGTTCCTGCATTTCTCCGCAACAAGATGGGGAAAAACTAATCAAAGTATTTGATATACCTACCTACTTCTAGGGAGTGGATATATTTCATGAACTGGTTATTTATACCTTTACATATATCTTCTATGCCAAATATCGTAATAAATGAGATTATAGATTGACACCTCTCTTCGATAAGTCTAGAAAAATTTAGTGAGATACTATCAGTCCTGAAAAACAAAAATATAAAATCTGTAAGTATTACTGGGAGTGATCCCTTATTACACGAAGAGATACTCAAGTTCACTCATCTGACGCATAGAGTGGGATTTAAAACAACGATTTGTTTACCCAAAAATTCAACCTTCTGTCCTATACAGGTAGTCAAAATGGTGGATTGTATAGAACTCGATTGGATATCCATTCTTAATGCGACAAATCAGAGAGATATTATCAGAAATGCGTCGAGTCTTGGGAAAGACATTATTCTCAATATTTCTATTTCTTATTGAGAAGATTATCAATGATGTTTTGAATATGCTAAAGCCTCCTGAATAAGCAAGATCCGAATAAATCCGAAAAATGCTAAATATTGATCTACACCTGAAATTCAGACAAATACCCGTGAATATGGAAGGATGATATATCAACTTATAAATAGTCATTCAGAGAGCTTTCAATTTCTATTATGATGTGGCATTTCGAAAGATATTTTCTGAAAAACTGAATATGAGCAGATCTGCAACACATGAATCATACACCATGGTGGATGTCGAGATTATCCTGGAGAATACACCATAAATAGTGACTGAAGTATCTTTAAATGCAACTCTTTAGTAGATTTATATAGAGGTAACTGACTTAATATTGATAACTTTGAGAGTGATATAGACTTATATAAATCGATAGAAGTCGACATATCTGAAGATATTTGTATATCGCACAAACCGATACCTGAGAGACCCGAGAAACCATACGATAGATACCCTTCATTCTATGAAGAAGACAATAGGAAACATAGAGCATATCTCAAATGAAGCAAAGAACATTTAGAGAAAAAAAATAGTGTAGCTCTGCCCAAAGAGCTCATCCAAGGAAAATCTATACTCGACCTTTGATCATGTCTGTGAGCTATGGGACAATGGGCACTATTTTATGGAGCAAGCTCTTATACAGGAGTTGAGGTTCAGGCAGAATACGCAGAAAAAAGCCGCCATCTTCTTTCCCATCACTGAGATAAAGTCAAGATTATCCAATCTTCTATAGAGGATTTTTTAAAAAGAAATACAGAAAAGTATGATATTATAGTCTGCCTTGGCGTATTATATGTATTCGTAGACTACTATAGCATTCTAAAAGAACTCTCTGAGATTACTCTTGATCATATGATTCTAGAATCATTCGAACCATTATTACATATGGCTTCCTACGATATCTCATGCGTGCAATTTACAGAACGACAGGGCATAAATCTTTCAACAGAAGCATCTTCTCTATTCTGAAGAGGTACTAAGATAACCCCAAAAGGACTGGAGTTCATAATGGAGTGATTTTGATTTGGATCAAATGATGGCGTCATACGGCCAACGAAAATATATCAATGAATAGATGGGTACAGGGACACGAAAGCATTCGGAAGATGAAGATACATGATGCGCTTTTATAGAAAATGAAACCAGGCATTATCTTTATCAGAAAAGCTTATAGCAGGCAGTAGGGATATAACGAAAGAACATAGTACTTGTATTGAGAAAACTCAATGGAAATTTGATGAAAGAATAGCAACAACTTTTCAGTATCATGCTATGAGGCATATCCAAGATTACATTAAAGTAATCGATCTTTGCATATATATCATAAAGAAAAATAAGGATATACAGAGCCGGATCCTAGAATTTTGAAGTGCACTATGATATACATTAGATATGTTACACAAAGAATGATATACACAATCCATATGACTAGAGAAATCTCGTCCAATGCTCGATAATTCTCTACGAAAAGAACACGTACATTTATGAGAGCATTTAACTAATAAAGACGGACTATTTAGTGTGATCATCTCGAATTGGACCCTTCACTTCATTAAAGAACGTCGCGAGTATCTCAAATCATTCTTTGAACATATGGAACAAGGTGGGATACTGTTTATCACCGATAAAGTGACAAGTTCGGAATTAGCTCATGATCTTTATATAGATTTTAAGAAAATGTCTGGCCTGACTGAAGATGAAATCCGAGCTAAAACTGAATCTCTTAAATGATATATACACCCTTTTGATGTAACATGGTACTATAAAAATACAAGAGAAATCTGATTTAAAAGCATAGACATTATCCATGCGACACCAGCTTTTGTGACATTTATGATCATAAAATAGGAATCTCTTCTTTTAATTTATGTTTAAGCTGTTAGGTAGTAATATACATTACCAAAAAAATAAGATTATTGTCACTTTTATTTTTTTGGATCTGCACCAACACCTCAGGCACAGCAGCCTACTATACGACCGATGAATCAGGGAGCGTTCGGTGGGCAGACGACTACCGCTCCAGAGCCACAGAACGACTATGATGTACCAGCGTTTCTCCGTAACAAGATGGGGAAATAGTCTCTATCATTCCTCCCGAGTACTCGGGAGGAATCCAGTCCTCTGTCATTGCGAGGACGCCCCTTCGCGAAGCGTTGGAAGTACCCTTGGGATGCGGCAATCCAGTCAAAAAAAGAAACCAATATAATTTTGGTTTCTTTTTGATTCTGTCATCCTCCCCGCGGATCTGCTCAGTCATTGCGAGGCACGAAGCAATCCATTTCCAATATGCTCGCTCGTCTCGAACACATGAAAAAAGAGCCCCGAAGGACTCCTTTTGAGAATTTGGACCCAGAGGTCCTCATTGACGATGATGAATTTTGGAGAAATGTGTATTTATGGGTTTTTTACTTCTTTGATAGGCTATCTCAAACGTACTAATAAGTAAACGACCGAGTAACAATAGAGTCATGAACCCTGCTGCAATCCATCTCAAAAAGAAAACATCAGCCAAATTTGTTTCAGGTATGATGCCTCCTGTAACAAAGTCTTTCGGGTAGTACCTCATTGTAAGGTATGAAAAAAATAATCCAAAAGCGAGATAGTAACCAAACCATGAAAGTGCTTCCAATGCAGGATGCATAGTATTTCTCCAATACAAAAAAAGTTAATGAACTGATACAACAATTGATCTCTCAATATTGCACCTCGTACAACTCAGTATACAGAGAGAGAGAAAGTCAAATTTATTTTATAAAAAAATATATTGTCAATTTCGCTTTTAGGATTTATATCGACTTTTATAGGGTTTATTATATACTCTTTCCAGTACAAAATCCCCCTTACCCCCTTTATCAAGGGGGAACCAAGCCAACTCCCAATACTTCGTCTTCGTCTTTTACCTTCGTCTACTCCTATGATCTTCGTCGCACTCGATCTCGAGACCACAGGACTCTCCCCTGAGACTGATACAATCATAGAGATAGCGGCTATCAGATTCGAGATCGAGAGAGATGGAGATGTATTCACGATGAGTCGTAGCGAGGAGCACAGTCAACTCATCCACCCAGGACGAGTACTGACACAAGAGGTCACGATGATCACAGGGATCACGCCTGCGATGCTCGAGGGCAAGCCTGATTTTGCGAGTGTACGAGACAAAGTAAGAGACTTCATCGGAGATGCAGTGATCGTCGGACACAATGTACTATTCGATATTGCGATGTTCGCGACACATGGTATCGATCTATCAGCAAATCGAGTCATCGATACATTCGAGCTCTCAGAGATTTTTTCTCAAGATGTCGAGAGTCTCAATCTCGGATTCTTGGCCAATAGATATGGACTCATCGATCCGAGCGAGGACGAACACCGAGCACTCACCGATACGAAGGTGTCGATCCGACTCTTTCTCAGGTATCTCGGTGAGGTGAGCCGAATAGCGTGAAAGAAAAAACAAATCTGGGACACACTCAGCTCCCGTGATGAGAGTCATACACTCACTACCCTCTCGCAGATCTGCCACGAACAACAGGAAACCGATACTGATATCAGTGAACTATTTTCGGATCTTTTGGGATGATCTCCTCTGTCCCATATTCCGTCCAACAGTCCAACAGTCCAACCATCCAATACTCTCACTACCCTCATCGAGACCCATGGCGATCCGAGCGAAGAGATCCAGATCATCCACGATGCGTTCCGTACCCACTCGCATATCACACTCGTGACTCCAGGATACAAGGTGGCAAGTTGGATGTCGGGACTACTCATGCAACATAGTATCGAGAATATGATAGTGATCACACCAGACAAGTGGTGCTCTGTCGAATATATCAGAGAGCTCATGATGAGTGAGCGGGTACTCGGACGCAAAGAGATGATCCTCACGCTCAAGATCGCCTGTTGGATGACCGAGACGACTACGTGACTCCTCGATGAGATGAAGTACTATGGAGACGAGCGGAATATGCTC
>JAYTJD010000031.1:0-5345 GCA_043731405.1 Candidatus Altimarinota bacterium | reverse complement strand
TGTTGTTTTGGAAGTGATTTTACTTGCAATACTTGACAGTATAGTTACAATCGGACTAAAGTCACGGGGTTTTTGTATCCCAATGTCTGGAAATAAATACTATTAGTACACTTACCAATGTGCTTATATTGGGATATCAATTTTTCATATTTATATAATTCATCCTAGCATATAAATAAAATTTATGCAAGAATTTCTATTACAAGAATAACTTGCTTTTTTCATACTTTCTTTATAATGAATTCAAGTGAAATAGGACCTGCCAAATTGGCGAGTCTTTTTTTTGACCCAATTCCTATACTATCTCTGTTAACTCCTAACTATCCCTATCATGTTCGATATAACAAAAATCAAAGCTGCCATAGAGCAGATCGCCGCAGAGAAAAAAATCGGCAAAGAAAAACTCGTCGAGATCATCGAATCAGCGATCAAGACTGCCTACAAGCGTGACTACGCAAGCAAGGATACCAATGTGAATGTCAAACTCGATATGGTCACGGGCAAGCTCGATGTCTCAGTCGAGAAGACGATCGTCGATATAGTCGAGGATGAGGATATCGAGATCAGCTATGAGGATGTAGGTGGTGAAGAATCAGGATTCGTCATCGGAGACACGGTCGAGATCGACGTGAGTGAGGAGTTCATGAATAGCGAAGGATTCGGTCGTATTGCCTCTCAGGCAGCCAAGCAGGTCATCGTCCAGAAGATCGGAGAGACTGAGAAAGAAAAACTCTACCACCTCTTTAAGGACAAGGTCGACACGATCGTCAATATGCGAGTCGACCTCGTCGAGAAGAATCGAGTAGTATTCGACTACAATGGCCATCAGGTCGTCCTCCCTAGATCTGAGCAGAACTCCGCAGACAAGTATATACCAGGTCAGCGTATGAATCTCTATATCCGTGGATGTGAGATTGATCCAGTGACTGGTCCTCGTGTTATTTTATCTCGAAAGGATAAAGAGCTCGTCGTAAAGCTATTCGAGATGTCGACTCCAGAGCTTGAGGAAGGAGTAGTCGAGATCGTCTCTATAGCTCGTCTCCCAGGAGTGAAGACCAAGATCATCGTCGCCTCTGATGATGAAGATGTCGATCCAGCAGGATGTCTCATCGGACCAAAAGGAATGCGTGTACGCACGATCGTCGATGAACTCTTCGGTGAGAAGATCGATATACTCAACTATACTACCAATCAAAAAGAAATGGTACGCAGGGCCCTCGTCCCAGGTATCGTCGAGGATATCGAGATCGATGAGGAGACGACTACTATCCGAGCTACTGTGAAAGATGAGGAGAAGGCAAAGGTCCTCGGTAGAGGTGGAACCAATATCAATATCGCAGGAGAGCTCCTCGGATACCGCATCTCACTCACGACACTCCCTCCAGCTGAGCTAGCTCCAGGAGCTGAGATAAGCGAATCAGGATCTACAGTAGTCTAGTCGTAGGTACACAAAAAATCTGCTTCTCAATTGAGAAGCAGATTTTTTGTGTACCTATTTTTGCTGACACTCCACTCGCTCGATCACATTGTCGTGTACTGCGAGTACTCGCAGTACGAGGCGAGTCTCGTCACCGAATGACACGATATCTCCGACCTTCGGGAATCACTCCTCCTCCGCCATCAGGACATATGAAAGTGTCTCAGACATATACTCCTCTGGGAGCTCGATCATCTCAGGAGTCAGGTTGTACTGTTCGAGGATATCATCGATGAGCACAGATCAGATCGCCTCGATAGATCCATTTTTTCATTTTTTCATATAGATCTCTTCTCGGTCCTTCTCATCCTTGATATCTCCGAATACCTCTTCGAGTACATCCTCCATTGTGACTACTCAAGCTGTACCCCCATGTTCGTCGAGTACGAGTGCAATATGTCGGCGAGACCGTTGGAATTTCTCGAAGAGATCATCGAGGGCTTGTGTTAGCGATACTTTCATGATCTTCTCGAGGTCAAGAGATGAGAGATGAGCACTCCCATGTCACTCACGTTGGAGACGGAACGCCTCTCGAAATGTAATCACTGAGTCCACATCATCCGTGGTCTCTCCATAGACAGGGAGCCGTGAGTGAGAAGACTCCATCATGAAGTCGCAGACCTGATCGACCGTCATATCGAGTGAGAGGAATTCCACATTGACTCGTGGGGTCATCACGGCATCTGCCGTCATATCTGAGAGACCCAAGAGATTTTTGATCTGACGCTTCTCATCTTCTTCTACCGCCCCTCCAGCATGAGACATATCGATGAAGGCATCGAGTTCCTCTTCACTCACTGTCAGTCCATGCATATCGAGTTTGCCACCAGTGACCCAGCCGAGCACTTTGACGAATTGCTCTACTATCCACGTCAGAGGAAATAAAGCCCACACAAATACCTGATACACTGGTGCTGATGCAAGGGCAATCCTATCATTGAATCTGACTCCGAGCACCTTCGACGTGATCTCTCAAAAAAGGAGCACAATCATAAATGCTACCAGATACACCACGAGTGACGCTGTTTGTGGAGAAGCAAAAAAATGAGATACTTCTGGGGTGATATATTTCTCAGCGATAATCATCGGAGCACTCGTAACAAATAGTGTGGATATAAGATTGGTGATGAGGAGTCGCTCATTTTTTTTCTTGAGCTTGGCGAGAGTCCGAGCTCCCCAACGTTTTTGTCGGATGAATCCTTCGAGTTTATGTCCACCTACGGACATAAGTGGGATCTCTGTACCAGCAAAGAAGGCGAGAGCAAAAACAAAAATAATAAAAATCAATATGGGAAGAGGATCCAAGGTATGAAAAATAAGAATAAAAATCGTAGCAAAACTACTAATTGTTACGTATTATATAGATATTGTGAGAAAAGCAAATCTGCTCAATTCTCTAGTTGCGATTTTGGTTTTCTCGAATATACTCACTCTCATATACCTCATCCTATCCCTATGGAAAAATCCATCCACGAAGAACAACAGATCAAAAAAATGCCCACCAAAAAAGCAGCAGTGATTAAAAAAATGCCACAGAAGCAGCAAGAAGAGGTGGAGTGACTCATCGATGCGATATGAGCCGTCTGACTGGAGGAGTTCATCGAATACATCAGATCTCCATGGAAAATGCTCTGGCCCAACTTCATCGCCTGAGTAGCAAGAGGATTCGGGGCTCTCGTCGGTGCGACGATCGTCATCGGTCTCGTCGGATGGTCACTCGCCATCCTCATAGACCTCCCTCTTATCGGTCAACGGATCGAACCATATATCAGTCACATTCAAACAGAATTCAAAAAATATACTGAAGCAACCAATTATAATCCAAAATTTGATAATATGGAAAAGGTACTCATCGAGATTCGCGATAGTCTAAAGAAATAGAAAAATCCTGAAGTGCATATACTTCAGGATTTTTTATGTACTATTTCGTGTCTTTTTTGTTATTGACGTACCACTGCTGAGCAATCACAAAGAGGGTACCTATGAACCAGTAGAGACCAACACCAAGTGGGAAAAAATATGAAGATACTGCGAGCATAACTGGGAGCATATAGAGCATCATTTTTTGCATCAATTCTGGATCGAGTACTGCCTCTATAGATCCAGGTTCGATTTCTTTTTTTGGCTCATTCGTTTCTTTTTTAGTTTTTATAGTATAGTGGAACGACATATACGCTTGGACCCATTGCGTGAATCCGAGTATCAGACCAAATATGATGGCCGTAATTCCCCCAACCTGAGATAGATTGAGTCCAAAAAAAGTCGTAACAATATTGGATGGTTGAAATGACTCGAAAATAGAATAGAGATGATATAGATTCGATGGATTGGTAATTCCCTCTATGACCCAATAGAGCCCGATAAGGATCGGCATCTGAATAAGGAGCGGGAGACATGATCACATTGGATTAACTCATTCCGTCTTGTAGAGCTCCATCATTTTCTGTCCAAGCACGGCCTGATCAGCCTTATATTCCTTTTGGATGGCTTTTATTTTTGGTTGGATTTTCTGGAGTTTTTTCTGACTCTCGAGCATATGTTGCTGTGGGACAAGGAGGATGAGACGGATGATGAGTGTGATGATGATGATGGCCCAACCGAGAGAGTGTCCAGGCACCCAAGTGAGGAGTGCGACGAACAGATTGTAGATAGGCTCATATACAAGAGTGGATGCCATAGAGCGAAACGAACCAGGTGCTGACAGGGCAAATGCTACACTACGATCTCACAAGGGGGTACTCAGTGTCACGATGTATTTGCCTGGTTGTGTGGCGAATACTCGATACAGCGGATCAAATGAGATGAAATGGATCTGAGAAGGGGCAACGATAATAGGGGTACAAAATCCACTCGCTGTTTCTCGAATACCTGTGAGTGACTTGGAATCGAGCGATAGAGTAATATCATCACAAGGATTGACTGTAATAGCACCTGTTGTCGTGTTGTGGATCGTGATCTTGGGAATATTGGGTACTACGATACTGTCGGATTCTACTGATATATAGACGTCAGGGAGTATAGGAGTCGTTGCTGGTTTCGGGAAGAACCAGTATTGCACAAGGAGTGAAACGAGAAATGCTATAGCAAAGAGATTGAGGATACGAAGTTTGTCCATATTGTAGAGGAAATGAATGAATAAGTTTATTTTTTTATTTTCGATTTGTATTCTTCCTGTATTTTTCGGTACAAGAATTGTATATTTTTTTCGAATTCTCGTGTATGTTCTGGATTTTTATAGTCGAGTATGGTTCACTTTTTTGGTACCAATACTACGTCTACATTGAGTGTAGTAAGTGAAGATAGAGATATATCATAAAACTTGCGTCTCCAATAGTTACGATTCACGCTTCCCTTGGTACACTTGGATGAGAGGAGGATGCCACACCTACCATGTAAGAATTTATTTTCCATAGTGTTGGCGATCCAGACAAACGAAAAGAAAGGCTTTTTTCGATTTAAAACCTTTCTCAATTCATGTTCTGTGAGACGATATTCTTTGGAGATCATATGTTGCAGTAGCAGATGCGGATGCAGTTATACTATACTCCTAGACGACATCCGACGAGATTATTTGGCTGTCTTGTTAGATGCTCGGAATCTCTCTGTGAGTCCCGGAACCGTGACAATACGAGCACTACCACCAGCAACATTGTGGTGTTTACTTTTACCTCGGATATTTTTGTATCGGTTGAGGTAGCTGACGGTGAGGACATGACGACCCTTTCGGCGGCGTGCACGAAGGACCTTCTGTCCATCTACTGTGTTCTTGCGAGCGAGGAATCCGTGTACACGGAGTCGTTTTCTCTTCTTGAGTTTTCCTATCATATGAGATTATTTTTTATGAAAAAAGCTTCGGGATTGTATAGAA
>JAYTJD010000030.1:0-2148 GCA_043731405.1 Candidatus Altimarinota bacterium | reverse complement strand
CTTGCAATCGCAAGTATTCGCAGATATCGTTTTCTATAAATTCTTCTTTCATTTTTTATGTAGGTTACCGTTTGGGATCATTGTTTCAAGTCTCATATGCTCAGTTCGCATACTGATTGATCTTTTGCATAATATCACTAATTTTTGCATCATCAGCAACATTCGCTCTCAAGAGATAGTAGATTTCTTCCCATTCTGTTTTTATTTTGTACATTGTAGACATTTTTATACATAGGTTATTTAGCGATACTGTTAACATTGTTTATCCAAGAAGGGGACTTTAGTGAATCACCAAAATTCATCCATTCTCTTTATAGTATCAGGATGAGTTTGCATATTATAGTGATTAGATAGACTACTCCAGTCTCTTGATCTCATAGTATATCCTCAGGTACAATCGCATCAGCTGTCATAGAATAATTTATTTCCTTCCATTTCATATCCGCAAAAATATCCACAGAGAGAACAGTTGTGTATATCCCATCGGGTAATATTTTTAATCTTTGCCTGATCTATGAATTCTTGTGTTGTTCGCATAGTGTTTAGTGTTTAGAAAATATAAGTCTCGATTCTTCTGCTCTTCGCTTCACGAGTCAATCATATCGTTTTCCAGATGCAGTCTTGCACCACTGTCCGTGATATGAGAGTCCATTTCGTAGAATAGATCTATACCCCGAGTGACAATTGTACGCAAACGATACTAGAGCTCCTTGTGCCTCTGGACGGAGTTTTGGGAAGTCTTTTTGTACCTTTCCGAGTACTTGTGTGACGAGTCCAGCAAGTCGTCTATCTGCCTCAGCCTTTGTGATCCTCTCAGTAGGAGACTTCGCACGACTTCAGTAGCCTATAGAGTAGCCTGAGTGATCCCAGTAAGCGGAGAGACAGAGTCCCTCCCACTTATGTATTTGGGATATTGCCGTCTCATAGGCTGTCCAATACTTTTCAGAATCGGAAGAGATTTCTGCAGTCTTTACATTCATATACTTTGTTAAGAGAGACTGTGACGGCTTCTCCTTCTTCGCCCCGATCTTGACGGCTTTTTCCGCAATCAGTGCAGTAGAGTTCTTTTTCTGCGTATTCTGGCTTATGCTTTTTGTGGATTGTTCATGGGTTGTTCCATGGATCTTCTGAGTAGATAGCTTTAGTCATAAGGGAACCCCTGAATTGGCAGAGGTGACCGTTCAAGTTATTTTTTTGACTTCCATCTTCGAGCATATTCAGATTGCTGTCTGAATTTCAAGAGTTCAGGATTCGTAGCTGATTTTGGTGATACAGTCTCGGACACTTTTCTTGTTCTGGATTTCGAGGAGTGTTTCAGGAGTGAGAGTAGGAGTCATCGAGTAGGTGGCAATAGAACCAATCACAAGAGAAGCAAGGATAAGAAGAGGAGATTTTGCATGGGTAAGCATAGTTAGGGATGGTTATTGGTTATGTATTTTGATATCTGCGGATTTGAGTTGTTCTAAATAAGCCAGAGCGAGTTTTCTCACTCGATCACCATAGGCTTTTTTCCTCATCATCTTCTTAGAAAGATTACATTCAAAGTAGGATCATTGGCTCCAGTGGAGACGATCTAAAATTTTTCGTGATGGCTTTTTCATATGATTATCCATTTGATTTATATTTATTAATATAAGCATCTATCCATTGCTTGAGTTTGGTTGCAGCTACAGTAGCTAATCTTATATCTGTTCCTAATAGTACGGAGGATATAACGATATTATCAGACATTTCTTTGGAAACTCTCTCTAGTTCTCATATTACTTTTTCTTTATAGTCTTTCCTGTCAATATTTAATGATTCGAGTTCTTTTATTTCCTTCATAATAGTATTTCAATACATTGCCAACATCATTTCTTTTTTACTTCTAAAAATTCAACTAAGACTTCATATTTCTTGAATGATTTTATCATCAATGAATTTTATTCTAAAAAGATAATTCCATTCTGTTCTTCATATGTATTCCATCTCAAATCATTGGTAGTAATAATATTCTCATATATTAAGTTCGTTTTCTTGCATATTACATTTTTAGAAGTTATAATCTGGTGCACTATCCAAGAGGCTTTGGAACTCTACGGAGTCGTGAGGGGGGAGTGGGGGAACTCAATTTTCCAAAAAGAACAATTCACACTTCGCAAAGTATTC
>JAYTJD010000029.1:0-2156 GCA_043731405.1 Candidatus Altimarinota bacterium | reverse complement strand
TGGAGTGGTGAGTGATTCGTCACTTGCGGAGAGAGTTATCCATAGAAAAAGCACTTACAAAAGTAAATGCTAAAAGAGGTCTTCATGAGATGGATTTGGAATTTTAGCAAACTAAAAGGGCAACCGAAGTCGTCACTCATAATTCGCTAAAATTCCCCATATCGATATTCCATAAGAAGACCAAAAGGGCGAGCAACTTTTCAGTTGCCCTTTAGGTTCATGGAATACCGAAGATGGTATTCGAGTATGAAGGAATTTTAGCCCGAGTATTCTATAGAATCCTCTCTTTTTAGCAAGCCCATATCTCTTTTTGTATTTCTCATAGTCTACTTGGAGATATCAGAGTTCTCACTATAATTCACACATGCCAAAAATAAAACTCGAACACATCGATGCTCTCTCGAAAGGGAAGAAGTCAGGAATCAAGCTCGGGAGTCGAGCCGTCCGACATCATCTCTACGCCTATGAGCGTGAGGAATATGAGCGAGCACTGAAGCGATGATATCTCATCGTCGATCAGTCAGATCGAGTGAACCTCCAGAATCTCTGGATGCTCGTATGCGAGTCTCGAGATACCGAGTGTCTCATTCTCCACAAGGCTCATGATAGGGGAGCGATCACATCTGAATCACGAGAGATATTCTCCTGACTCCTCTCGGATGCCAAGGCGTATATGAAAAATCTAAAAATTTCTCCATAGTCTATTTATTTTACCCATTTTTATTATACTCTGACTATGCAAAAATCCCACAATCGTAGCCTCTTCATCTTCCGTCAGGATCTCAGACTTCACGATAATACTGGACTCATCGAAGCGGTCAAAAATTCGAAAGAGATTTTTCCCATTTTTATTCATGATGCTCGAGCTATCGAGGATTTCTGAGAGACAGATGTTCGATTCGGTCTCATCCGAGAGGCACTCGAGACGATCGATACAGAGTTGCAAAAAGTCTGAGGCAGACTCACAGTCTACCGATGAAAACCCGAAGAGATCGTAGAGAATCTCATAGAAAAATATCAGATCGATGCCGTACATCTCAATCGATCATATTCGCCAAGAGGAAAAGCTCGAGATGATGCTCTGCTTGGTATATGTGATACGAGTGGAGTTGATTTTCACTCGTTCCAGGACTTCCTCATTGTCGAGCCACATGAGTGCGAGCAACGCAAAGTATTCACTCCGTATTCGATGCTCTGGAAAAAGTTCCTAATCGCACATCCCGAGAGGCTGAGTATTCAAAAATTCGATGGAGCTCAGACTAAGTGGTTCACGCCACCAGATCGCCGAGAGATCTCCGAAGTGATCACTGTATCACATCATCCAATCTGGACGATGGAGTTCGGTCGGAGACGTCTCGATCGAGACTTCTCATCGTATGATGAGTTGCGGAATCTGCCTGCCATAGATGGATCAACACGACTCTCACCGTATATCAGATTCGGTATTTTTTCTATCCGAGAGGTATACTCTCGAGTTCAAGGTAATCTGACTCTTCTCTCGGAGATCATATGGCGAGAGTTCTGGTATCAGATCGCGTATTATTTCCCATTTACGTATCAGATCGAGTTCCAGGAGAGACGGAGAACTATTGAGTGGCAAAAAGATACATCGAGTTACGAATGGCAGAGATTCACTGAGTGAAAGACTGGATATCCACTCGTAGATGCAGCGATCCGCCAACTCACCTGAACCAACTGGATGCACAACCGACTCCGTATGGTGGTCGCGTCGTTCCTCACCAAGAATCTGGGTATCGACTGGAGACTCGGAGAGCAATTCTTCAAAAAATACCTCATCGACTATGATGAGGCGGTGAACTATGGGAACTGGCAGTGGAGTGCCTCGGTCGGTGCAGATCCCAAGCCGGTTCGGATTTTTAATCCACTTCTCCAATCAGAGAAATTCGATACTGAGTGTAAATTTATCAAAAAATATATCCCAGAACTAGCAGATATCGATCCAAAGAGGATTCACTCGCTCGATCTGGCATGAGTATACTATCCACCGATCGTAGATCAAAAAGAAAGTGCGAGACTCGCGAGAGAACGATATAGAAGAGAGATGGTTGCAGATTAGACTTTCTTTTTCTTTGGTTTTGCTATAGGAAGTGCATTGAGTGTCAGCCTCACTACCCGAGCGAGTTCTTCTCTGTCCT
>JAYTJD010000028.1:0-5435 GCA_043731405.1 Candidatus Altimarinota bacterium | reverse complement strand
TTTTTTGTATTTTGTATATTTCGAATTTCCTGTGCCGTGAATTCTCTTCACTCTGGTGGAGTATATTCTGGAACTGGTGGATACCATTCTGGATTTTCATATGATTGAGAGAGATTTGAGTCAGTGAGTATTGTAGTGATCATTTCTTCAAAGATGAGTTCCTGAGTATATGTGTCACTAAATTTTCTTTTCTTTTTTCTTCTCATTGGAATGGTCTCATCTTCATTTGCAAGCCATTTTTCATCCTCTCTGAGTCGCCAATCATAATCGAGACTCAAGTTGAGTTTTGATATTCTTTGTTTAATTTTTCATTTTAGTGGTAAGATATTTTTTCATGTACTGTATTGGATATTTTCTCGATTTGAATACGTTCATTCGATGAATGTATGGATCTTATTTTTATTCATGTGATGATTATACCCTTTATTTCCCTTTTTCAAGTTTTTATTTATAAAATAATAACTAGCACTAACATACAAAAAGTGCTAAAAAAGTTTTGACTTATTTTCAAAGTGAGATAAAATACTCACATTCCTAATATGGAAAATATTCTCTAATCTAATCATATATGTGAAAAATTATCGGTATCGATCTCGGTACAACCAACTCATGTGTCGCCTTCATGGAAGGTGGACAAGCCAAAGTCATCCCCAATAGCGAAGGCGGACGCACCACTCCATCCGTCGTCGCACTCAAAAAAGGTGAGACCATCGTCGGTATGCCAGCTCGTCGCCAAGCGGTCACGAACCCAGCCAACACGATCTCATCTGCGAAGCGGTTCATCGGACGCAAGTTCTCAGAGGTGACCGAAGAGCTCAAGAATATCTCGTTCAAGGTCACCGAAGGTCCAGATGGAGGATGTCTCATCGAGTGGGACGGTAAGGGAGTACGACCAGAGGAGATCTCTGCCAAGGTACTCATGAAGCTCAAGGAAGATGCCGAGAAATTCCTCGGACAAAAGGTGACAGAGGCAGTCATCACCGTTCCAGCATATTTTAACGATTCAGAACGCCAAGCAACCATCAACGCGGGTAAGATCGCAGGACTGGATGTGAAGCGTATCGTGAACGAGCCAACTGCAGCCGCACTCGCCTACGGTGTCGACAAGAACAAAGATCAGAAGGTAGCCGTCTATGACTTCGGTGGAGGTACATTCGATATTTCTATATTGGAAATCGGTTCTGAGGGAACATTCGAAGTACTCGCGACCAACGGAGACACGCACCTCGGAGGGGATGATTTCGATCAGGCGATATTCGAGTATGTGATGGCCGAGTTCAAAAAAGAAACCGGAATCGATCTCCGCAAGGACGCTATGGCGATCCAGCGTGTCAGATCTGCAGCCGAGAAAGCGAAGATCGAGCTCTCATCAGCGACCTCTACTGAGATCAATGAGCCATTCATCGCGATGAACGACGGAGTGCCAAGCAATATGAATATCACGCTCACCAGAGCGAAGTTCGAAGAGCTCATCGCAGATCTCGTCGAGCGGTCTATCGAGCCATGTCGCAAGGTGATGGCCGACGCAGGACTCCAGCCATCTCAGATCCATGAGGTCATCCTCGTCGGAGGGTCGACTCGTGTCCCGATGGTGAAGGCCAAGGTCGAGCAGTTCTTCGCGAAAAAGCCAAACGAAACCGTCAATCCAGATGAGGCCGTAGCACTCGGAGCTGCGATCCAAGCGGGTATCATCCAGGGTGATGTCAAGGATGTCCTCCTCCTCGATGTGACTCCACTATCTCTTGGTATCGAGACTCTCGGTGGTGTCATGACTCGCATGGTCGAACGCAATACGACGATCCCAAGTAGCAAGTCTCAGGTCTACTCGACAGCAGCGGACAATCAGGACTCAGTAGAGATCCATATCCTCCAGGGTGAGCGTGAGATGGCAGGCGACAACAAGTCACTCGGACGGTTCATCCTCTCAGGTATTGCTGGAGCTCCTCGCGGTGTCCCTCAGATCGAGGTGACACTCGACATCGATGCATCTGGTATACTCCATGTGACAGCCAAGGACAAGGGAACTGGCAAAGAGCAGAAGATCACGGTACAAGGATCAACGGGTATGTCAGATGATGAGGTCGAGAAGCTGATCAAAGAAGCGGAGGCCAATCGCGAGATAGATAAGAAGAAAAAAGAAGCGATCGAGGCTCGCAATCATGCAGACTCGATGGTCTACCAGTCTGAGAAAACACTCGATGAGTCCAAGGACAAGTACGAGGCAGCCGATGGAGAAGATGCAAAAGTCAAACTCGAAGAACTCAAGACGATACTCGCCAAATCCGATGCATCAAAAGATGAGATCGAGTCAGCAACCAAGTCACTCTCTGATGTGATGATGAAGATCGGACAAGCGATCTACGCTCACGCAGGAGACCCAGCAGCGACTCCAGAGGCTGATGCTACTGAGAAAAAAAATGACGATGGATCAGTAGAGGCGGAGGTAGAAGAGACGAAATAATCTTTTCTTAAAATTCCCCTATTCGAAAGAATAGGGAAATTTTTCTTTTGCTTTTCCCTCAGACTTCTTATATACTATTTTCATGTCATGGATACCCTTCATACTCACGAAAAGTAAAATAAAACAAGCCTGAGATCAGCTTGCTATAAATCCATTAGATTTAGCTGCTTTGACTACTCTGGCTGAATTTCGTAGTGCTCATGTGTACCCACTTCAGGGTATACTAATTAATTTGCGGGACAAGGCTAAAAAAATCGCAGGCTCGCGAAGTGTTATTGTATCTCAACGACTCAAACGAATTCCATCGATACTCTCCAAGCTCTCGAGAGAGCCTGGTATGAATCTTGCTCGTATGCAAGATATCGGTGGATGTCGAGCCATCTTCTCTACTGTATCTGAAGTATATGCCTGTCAACAGGCACTGATCCTTAGTGAGATGCAACATAATCCACCAAAAAGAATTACCGACTATATCGAAAATCCGAAGATATCATGATATAGAGGGATTCATATGGTTTATGAATTCAAGTCAAAATCATCACTGTATAGTCAATACAATGGTATGTTGATAGAGATACAACTCCGTACCAGACTCCAACATTATTGGGCTACAGCAGTAGAAACAGTTTGAATATTTACATGACAGGCATTGAAATCGAGTCAATGAAGTGAAGATTGGCAACAATTTTTCCGATTAGCATCGAATTGGTTTGCTCTGAAGGAAGGAAAAAATCTCATTCCAGATATGCCAGATACTGAAGAAGCATTGAGAAGTGCTATATTGGTATATATGGAAGATCTCAAAATCAAAGAAACCCTCACAACATTCTCGCATACTATCAAATATGTCGAGAAAATTTCTAAAGAAGAACAACAAAAAGAGTGATATATTCTTCTTATTCTCGATACAAAAGAACACTCTATTCAAGTAAAACGGTTCACGAACAGTGAGATAAATCTTGCAACCGATCTATATGGGATCTTGGAGCAAAAGAACCAAGAGTCACAAGATAAACAAATTGTTCTCTTTTCAATTGAGTCAGCAATAAGCCTCAGAAAGGCATACCCTAACTACTTCTGAGATACTACAGATTTTATGAAAAATCTTGAAGAATTATTTGTGTAATATTTCTATTGTCCGCCCTCATTTTTCTTTTTGATTTCCTGCAAATCCCATCCCGAGTACTCGAGATGGGATTTTTTATGATTTTCTTGCATTTTCTGTCATATTGATTATATATACCTATATTATTCTGTACTCGTCAAGTATATATGATTGCCATAGATCATCCTGACCTAATCAGTCAGATCCATCCTATCAATGCCGCTCATCTCCTGCAGACACAGCCACACCGAGTCTATGGGGATGCATGAGGCAATCTCCTCGAGATCACGGTAGAGAGATTTGCTCGTACCGTTGTTGAGACCTTGTATGCTCATGGTGGTATCATCGCACTCGCATATCACGATGCAACGACTGACGGGGAGCAGAGTTTTGAGAATACATACCTACTGCGACCTGATGGACAGATTCGATGATTGCATAGTCATTATGGAGAACTCCCTATCGGAATAGAATGAGATCTCTACTATATGCTCCTCAATCCTGTAGATATCAATAACTGGATAGAACAAGATATCAGACAACTGGAAAAAGAGACGAGAGAATTCGGGATATATGGTATGGGTATAGATATACCAGAGTGATCACCAAGACAATGACTCAAAGCGGTCATCACCCGAGCAAGGAATCACTATGAACGCACTATTGGTCGGTAGAAGATCCCATCATTATCTGGTGGGATTTTTGTGATATTCATGTGAGCATACTTGTATTTCGCCTCACTCTAGATATCATTATACTCTTATATCATCACTATACTTCCTATGATCAAGATACTCTCTATATTGGTATTATCGTTTCTGGGGCTCGTACAAGGCTACGCTGCAGAGTCTCCTACAGTATGTACTGCTCAGTATGAGCCGGTATGTGGATTCGTCCAGGTACAATGCATCAGAGCCCCATGTGATCCTGTGCGTACCGACTTCTCGAATATGTGTATGGCCAATGCAGCTAGTGCGACCGATATCACGGGAGGAACCTGTATCATGAGTGAATCGACTCCACCTATTATCGTCGGAGGTGATCGAGATACTCATGGCTGTATCGCCTCAGCTGGTTACAGATGGGAGTCTCGAGTAGGACAGTGTCTGCGTCCATCCGAGTCACGAGTGCGACCGATCAACATAGCACCCATGATGAAGCCTTGTGTATTCGGTATGCTCCAGACTGAGTGTCTGCAGGCGAGATTCGCAGGATGGAATCAGCCATGGAATCCTATATATGGAGGGATATCAGGATTTACTCATATCTCTGGATCCACCGCTCGTCTCCTCGTCCTCGAGAGCAAGATTGCCAATCCTCCAGCTGATTGATCCGCTATAACATACTCGTTCATCAAGATGTTATCTCAAAAACCTACTTCAACACTCCCGATCGAGAATCCACTCCTCGGTACATGGACACTCAATCAGTTCAACAATACGACTATATCGAATCCGATTTTTACCATCGCTTTTGATGTCAATAGAGTATCTGCCAAGTTCTGTAATAGTGTCTCGGGCTCATACTCTCAATCAGGCAATACTATCATAGCACCACAGATGATCTCTACGATGATGTATTGTGAGGGGCAGCCGATGACTCTGGAGAACGCATTCACCCTCGATGGTGCGACGTATAGTCTCCAAGCACTCAGGCTAATGGCCGGATCTACTGGTCCGACGATGCAACTCATCATCACAACCAAGAATGGATATATATTCACATACGGTATGAGATAATAGTACACAAAAAATCTCTCTCAAATAATTTGAGAGAGATTTTTTGATTGGATTATAGTGCTGGAGCCATGCGTGGGAGTGCTTCACATACCACACCGTTCTTGTTCCCATCGAGACCATAGATATCGAG